>NZ_WTFC01000079.1:0-491 GCF_009795795.1 Gilliamella sp. Pas-s95
AGTTTTTTTGTACAACTTTTGGGGTGCAGTTCACGAATTCCCTTAGCAATCCCGCGCTTGGCTGCAGAATGTGGCCTGCGGCTACGCTACTCGTATCATCCTGATACTCGCCTCTGCGAGGCCATCTTCGCTTTGCTCAGATGTTCAAATTTGTTCCAGACAAATTTGTCCGCCGCCGCTCGGTCTTAACGCACCGTTTGTGGACGCGCTCCAAGCGCACCACAAACTCGCCAAACATCCTTGTTTGGCGTACTAACCTCGCTCTGTTGTCGGCACATTCTGACGCCGGAATAGGACAAATAACATAGTCATCGTTTTTGGGAAGGTTGTTGTGTTTTTATTAGGTGGTTTTTGTTAAAAAAACAGCCAGAAAAACTTTAATAAAATCAACACCTTTTCTGACCGCTTTTTGTGAGTAAATAAGGTGTTTTTTGTGAAATAAAAACGTTTAAATTAATGCGCTTTTTTAATTTTGTTTTAGTTTTGGCCTT
>NZ_WTFC01000080.1:0-483 GCF_009795795.1 Gilliamella sp. Pas-s95
ATTCCGGCGTCAGAATGTGCCGACAACAGAGCGAGGTTAGCACGCCAAACAGGACGTTTGGCGAGTTTGTGCTGCGTCTGGAACGCATCACAAACGGTGCGTCAAGACCGAGCGACGGCGTCGGGCAGCCGCAGGCCACATTCTGCAGCCAAGCGCGGGTTGTCAGGGAATTCGCTTTAATTCCCTGACTCGGACGTGGTCACGATAGCTATTTTATTCACCCAAGGTCAAAACGTCCGAAACCACTGCACCCAATTTATTCTATTTACCAACCCAAAAAGGCCTGATTTTCCGCCCAAAAAACGGTCAGAAAAGGTATTGATTTTATTAAATTTTTTTCTGGATGTTTTTTTAACAAAAACCGCCTAACAAAAACACAACAACCCATCCTAAAAACGATGGTTATGTTATTTGTCTTATTCCGGCGTCAGAATGTGCCGACAACAGAGCGAGGTTAGCACGCCAAACAGGACGTTTGGCGAG
>NZ_WTFC01000081.1:0-476 GCF_009795795.1 Gilliamella sp. Pas-s95
CAAGGTAACCGTAGGGGAACCTGCGGTTGGATCACCTCCTTACGAAGAGCTCGTAAGTGTTCACACAGATTGTTTGTTTAGAAGAGAAATAATTAAGTCCCCTTCGTCTAGAGGCCTAGGACATCGCCCTTTCACGGCGGTAACAGGGGTTCGAATCCCCTAGGGGACGCCATAATAAGTGATGAAGTTATTTCTTAAAAAAATTATGTTTGTATTTACTTATATTTATTATTAAGTGAATAGAAAGATAAAGCTCTTTAACAATTAGGAACAAGCTGAAAGAAACGAGTTCTCGTTCTTGTGTAATGCATTTATTGAGTTATTTAATTAAACGTCAGTGATAACGATTAGTTGGATTGAATTGATAAAGGTAGAGACATAAAGAAAGAGAAAAAAAGCGTAATTAAAACCAAGACAACTGTGAGTTGTAAGGTTAAGAAATTAAGCGTACACGGTGGATGCCTAGGCAATCAGAG
>NZ_WTFC01000082.1:0-473 GCF_009795795.1 Gilliamella sp. Pas-s95
CTCAACAATACATTGGCAGCCACATTAACATAAATGCCAGTGATACCATACTGGCATAATTCCTTTCTAACTTATCGTATCTAGTTGATATTGAACGATATTGCTTGATTCTAGCAAAGGCATTCTCGACTAAATGACGATAGCGATAAAGGCACCTATCCATACTGCTTTTATCTATATCCTTACCATAATTACGTTTAGCAATCACCGTTCGTCCGCCTTTTTGACGAACAAAGCACCGAAAAGGCTCGCTGTCATAACCTTTATCGGCTATCACTGTATTCACTTCATCGAGCTTTTCAACTAGGGTTTCTGCATAAGTGATATCATGTCGTTGTCCTTCAGATAGCTCAAAACAAATAGGCAAACCACCACTATCAACCGCAAGATGAATTTTAGTTGAATGACCACCACAGCTCTGACCTATTTGCTCGGAATGCTCCGTTGCAGCGCCTGTACTGTGTTGATGAGCC
>NZ_WTFC01000133.1:0-244 GCF_009795795.1 Gilliamella sp. Pas-s95
CCTAATCAAACCTATCAAGCACATGAGGCGGTGACACTTGCTAGGAAAAGGCGAAAAAACAGCGGTAATGGTAAGGCAATAGAGTCTTCGGTATGGCGTCAAGTTGAAAAATACCTCATGCTTTATTACAGCCCAGAACAGATTGCTGCACGTTTAAAGAAAGTCAGCGTCCAATCAATCTATAATTACCTTTATCAAAATAAAGCACGCTATGAACAATTCAAACCTTATCTAAGACGAAAAG
>NZ_WTFC01000012.1:0-67899 GCF_009795795.1 Gilliamella sp. Pas-s95
TGTGCTCTGCTATGAGTGAATTGGAGTTAATAGATGTAAACGGTTTTCTGTTTTGTAGGACTATTATGCACAATAAATTACCTAATCTTACTCAATCAACTTTTGTTCAACCTAAAATATTTAATGATTTAGTGACATTATACCAATGCTATTGGCAAACGCACTGCCACTTACCAAAGTCCTTTAAGTTTACCACCGGCGAAGCGATTTTAACCGAACTTACAGGGGCAATTCGTTTTGCGGTATTGTCTAATATCGTCGACCGAGATAACCCCCAAGAATGCCAATCCGCCGTCAAACAGTTACAACTTATTCGCGCCTCGTTAGATGTGATTAAAGGGCTATTGTGTGTAGGTTGGAAAATGAAAATGATATCACACGGTGCTTTTGCTTTATTCAACCAATCCATCGATAACATCCAAAAGCAGACCACTGGTTGGCAACATTGGTTTATGGCGCAGATGAATGATGAGGATTTAAGCTAAGGCTAAATCTAAAACAAAATTAAAAAAGCGCATTAATTTAAACGTTTTTATTTCACAAAAAAAACACCTTATTTACTCACAAAAATCGGTCAGAAAAGGTATTGATTTTATTAAAGTTTTTCTGGCTGTTTTTTTTAACAAAAACCGCCTAATAAAAACACAACACCCCATCCCAAAAACGATGGTTATGTTATTTGTCTTATTCCGGCGTCAGAATGTGCCGACAACAGAGCGAGGTTAGCACGCCAAACAGGGATGTTTGGCGAGTTTGTGCTGCGTCTGGAACGACAAATTTGTCTGGAACAAATTTGAACATCTGAGCAAAGCGAAGATGGCCTCGCAGAGGCGAGTATCAGGATGATACGAGTAATCATAGCCGGTGCGTTAAGACTGAGCGGCGGCGTCGGGTAGCCGCAGGCCACATTCTGCAGCCAAAGCGTGGGTTGTCAGGGAATTCGCTTTAATTCCCTGACTCGGACGTGGTCACGATAGCTATTTTGTTCACTATAGGTCAAAACGTCCGAAACTTGCGTACCCAATTTATTCTATCCACCAAAACAAAAAAGTCCTGATTTTTCGCTAAAAATCGGTCAGGAAAGATATTGATTTTATTAAATTTTTTTCTGGATGTTTTTTTAACAAAAACTGCCTTACAAAAACACAATATCACTTCCCTTGATTTGTCAAAAACAATTGAAGAGATGGATTTTGTGTTTCATTATGAAAACCATAACCCAGTTCGGTCAAATGTTCATCAAATTCACTATTACTATTTTCACTAATTTCAAACGCGGCAAGCACTCGACCATAATCGGTGCCATGGCTACGATAATGGAACATTGAAATATTCCAATTAGTGCCTAATGTTTGTAAAAATTTAAGCAAAGCTCCTTGTGATTCTGGGAATTCAAAGCTGTACACTTGCTCTTGTAGTGGTTTGCAAGGTTTGCCGCCAATCATGTAGCGTACATGCAGTTTTGCCATTTCGTCTTCGGTTAGATCGACAACTGGGTAACCTGCAGCAGTAAGCTCTTGCATGATGTCATCTTTTTCGTTGCTTTGTGCTATTTTGATACCGACAAAGATGTAAGCAGACTTTTCGTCATGATAGCGGTAATTAAATTCAGTCACTGAGCGCCCACCAAGAAGTTGGCAGAATTTTAAGAAGCTACCTTTCTTTTCTGGGATTGTGACGGCTAAGAGTGCTTCGCGTTTTTCGCCAAGTTCGCAACGTTCTGATACATAGCGTAAGTTGTGGAAATTTAAGTTCGCTCCCGATAATATGTGAGCAAGGTTTTCGCCACTGATGTTGTGCTGTTCTACGTATTTTTTTAGCCCTGCTAGTGCAACAGCGCCAGATGGTTCGGCGATTGCACGGACGTCGTCAAACAGGTCTTTTACTGCGGCGCAAATTTCGTCGCTATCGACGGTAATAATATCATCAATATATTGTTGGCAAAGTCTGAATGTTTCATCGCCAATTCTTTTGACAGCCACGCCTTCGGCAAAGAGTCCGACACGCTCTAAATCAACAGGATGACCTGCATCTAATGCGGCTTTTAAGCAAGCGGAGTCTTTAGGTTCGACTGCAATAACTTTAATTGATGGCATGATTTGTTTAATTAATACTGCAACACCCGCAGCAAGGCCACCCCCGCCCACGGGTACAAAAATACGATCAAGTTTGGCGTTTTGTTGTAATAATTCCATGGCAATACTACCTTGCCCAGCAATTACCAGTGGGTGATCAAACGGTGGAATAAAGATACGTTTTTGCTCTTTAGCCAGTTCCATCGCTTTAGCTTTGGCTTCGTCAAAGTTTGCGCCGTAAAGGAGCACTTTCCCACCAAAGCTTTTGACTGCTTCAACTTTGATATCGGCAGTTGTTAGTGGCATAACGATTAAAGAACTGATGCCTAATTTTGTGGCCGAAAAAGCCACTCCTTGCGCATGGTTGCCAGCCGATGCGGCAATAACGCCACATTTGCGTTCTTCTTCACTTAAGCTGGCTATCATGGCTTGTGCACCACGGATTTTGAAACTGTGGACGAGTTGACGGTCTTCGCGCTTGACAAAAATTTGGTTGTTTAATCGTGTTGAGATTTTTTCCATTTTTTCAAGCGGGGTGACTTCGGCCACGTCGTATACGGCACTGCAGAGTGTTGCTTTTAAGTAATCAGCACCAGTGAGCTTGTTATTTTGTTGTTTCACGTTAACCACCTAGTTTGCTTTTATCACGAACGGCACCTTTATCTGCACTTGTTGCTAAACTTGCGTAAGCTTTTAGTGCATAAGAGACATAGCGATCGCGATTATGAGGGGTAAAGGCTTTGTCGCCACGGGCAAGTTCGGCTACGCGGCGGCGTTCAAGTTCGTCTTCTGGGACTTTTAACGATAATTTGCGATTTGGAATATCAATATCAATAATATCACCATCGCGCACAAGGCCGATTACGCCACCATTTGCAGCTTCAGGCGAGATATGGCCAATAGATAAACCCGAAGATCCACCCGAAAACCTGCCATCGGTGATCAGAGCGCAGGCTTTGCCAAGCCCCATTGATTTTAGGTAGCTTGTTGGGTAGAGCATTTCTTGCATACCGGGGCCGCCTTTTGGACCTTCGTAAATAATGACAACTACATCGCCAGCTACCACTTTGCCTCCTAAGATGGCATCAACAGCATCTTCTTGGCTTTCAAATACTTTGGCAGGTCCTTGGAAAATTAAATTTTCAGCAGCAACGCCTGCGGTTTTAACTATTGCGCCATCTTGTGCAACATTGCCATAGAGCGTTGCAAGCCCGCCGTCTTGACTATAGGCGTGAGCTTTATCGCGAATACAACCATTTACACGGTCATCGTCAAGTGAATCCCAATAGCAATCTTGCGAGAACGCTTTGGTAGTGCGAATGCCTGCAGGCCCACTGCGATACATTTTTTTGACCGCTTCGTCGTTGGTTTGGTTGATGTCGTATTGGGCAAAAGTTTCTTGTAATGATAAGCCTAGTACGTTATGAACGTTACGGTTGAGTAGGCCGGCTTTGTCTAATTCAGACATGATTGAGACAACCCCACCTGCGCGGTGTACATCTTCCATATGGTATTGGGCTGTACTTGGTGCCACTTTGCATAGGTGTGGAACTTTGCGTGATAATCTGTCGATATCTGACATGGTGAAGTCGATTTCGCCTTCTTGGGCTGTTGCTAGCAGATGTAAAACAGTGTTGGTCGATCCCCCCATGGCGATATCTAATGACATGGCGTTTTCATAAGCGGCTTTGGTTGCGATAGCGCGCGGTAGATAAGATTCATCATCATGCTCGTAATAGCGTTTGGTAATTTCAACAATACGTTTTGCTGCTTGTAAAAAGAGTTGTTCACGTTGTTTGTGGGTAGCAACTAATGATCCATTGCCCGGCAGTGAAAGCCCTAATGCTTCGGTTAAGCAGTTCATGGAATTGGCGGTAAACATGCCAGAGCAAGATCCACAAGTAGGGCAAGCGGATTCTTCAATCGCTTTGCTATCTTCGTCACTAACATTTGGGTTGGCACTTTGGATCATGGCATCGACCAGATCTAATTTAATAATTTGATCGGAAAGTTTGGTTTTGCCCGCTTCCATTGGGCCACCAGATACAAATATGGTTGGAATATTTAAACGAAGTGAAGCCATTAACATGCCGGGGGTGATTTTGTCGCAGTTTGAGATGCAGATCATAGCATCAGCACAATGCGCATTAACCATATATTCAACAGAATCTGCAATGAGTTCACGTGATGGTAATGAGTACAGCATTCCACCATGCCCCATGGCGATGCCGTCATCAACGGCGATAGTGTTAAATTCTTTGGCAATACCACCTGATGCTTCAATTTGTTTGGCGACAAGTTGACCAATGTCTTTTAGATGGACATGCCCAGGTACGAATTGGGTAAATGAATTGACCACCGCAATGATGGGTTTACCAAAGTCTTCATTTTTGACGCCAGTTGCACGCCATAATGCACGAGCTCCAGCCATATTTCGACCTTCTACTGACGTTGCTGAACGATATTTAGGCATTTCTTGCTCCCAAGTTTTTATTATGTAAACGATTTAGTTTTGTCTCGAAAAAGTTAATTCGATGTTTAAAACAAATCCCCACTAAGCTAGTTAGTGGGGGGATTTTTTTATTTAACTGGATCTAACCAACCATATTTATCTTCGGTTTTACCATTAAATAAGCCAAAGAATGTTTGTTGAATTTGTTTGGTGATTGGACCACAGCGACCAATGCCAATTTGGATACGGTCAACACTACGTACTGGTGTGATTTCGGCCGCAGTGCCTGTCATAAAGACTTCGTCAGCTAAATAAAGTGATTCACGAGACAGTGTTTGTTCGCGTACTTCAATGCCAATGTCACGCGCTAGCGTTAATACTGCATCACGTGTGATGCCCGGTAGCGCAGAAGATGAAAGAACTGGCGTGTATAAGATACCGTCTTTGATGATAAATAGGTTTTCGCCAGCACCTTCAGATAGGTGACCATGTACATCTAACGCAATACCTTCTTGGAAACCATTGGCCCGTGCTTCAGAACCAATTAATAGTGATGATAAATAGTTACCACCTGCTTTAGCCGCTGCAGGAATGGTGTTGGATGCAACACGGTGCCATGATGAAACCATTGCATCAATACCTTGGTCTAAGGCCTCTTCGCCTAGATAAGCACCCCATGGGAATGCGGCAATCATGACATCGGTTTGATAACCAGCAGGTGGATTTACCCCCATGCCAACATCACCAACAAAAACTAATGGACGGATATAAGCACTTTTTAAATTATTTTTTTTGATAGTTTGTCGAGTCGCTTCCATGATCTCTTCAAGCGAATAAGGTACAGGAAAACGATAAATCTTGGCTGAGTTTAATAATCGTTGAGCATGTTCTTTGTGGCGAAAAATAGCCGGCCCGTTGTGTGTGTCATAACAACGGACACCTTCAAATACCGATGTGCCATAATGTAAGGCGTGTGACATGACGTGTACTTTGGCATCTGCCCATGGAACCATTTCGCCATTAAACCAAATATAATCCGATTTTGCTGTAGAACCCATTTTTGTTTTCCTCTTAATTTTTATTTGATAAGCATCTATTTTGCTTTAATTATTTTTTTAACTTTTTATTAAATAATAAGTTGTTTTTAATTTTTTATTATTCAATCACAATGACATCTTCTAATTTTGCGACTTGATTTTGTAATGTTGAAAGCGTTCTTTCGGTGGTTAATTTTAGTGTCATTATCAATGTGTTGTTTTCGATTGTTTGCATTTGCATTGATTTGATATTCCCACCACGATGACGGATTACGCGTAATATTCGTTCTAGCGTTCCTAAATTATCATGCGCTTTTATAGTCAATTGATATTGCGTTTGTTCATTCATTATTTACTCCTTACCACTTTTATCTAGCATGTTTTCATTGGCAGCGCCGGGTGGTACTAGTGGCCATACGTTTTCTAATTCGTCTATGCAGACATGTAACAGGTAAGGGCCCGTTGAGTTAAATAGGTTATCAAGCGCTGTGTCAATTTGTGACTTTTTGCTAATGCTTTGCCCCGGTATGTCAAACGCTTTGGCTAACATTAAAAAATCAGGGTTATCAGATAGGTTTGTTTCGCTGTATCTTTCGTTAAAAAATAGCTCTTGCCATTGGCGAACCATGCCTAGTCGTTGGTTATCAATTAATACTATTTTTATTGGGAGTTGTTTGCGTTTGATGGTGGTTAATTCTTGAACGTTCATCATAAAAGAACCATCGCCCGATATGCAAATAACGCAGTCATTTGGTCTTGCCATTTGCGCACCAACAGCGGCAGGTAAACCAAATCCCATAGTACCAAGCCCACTTGATGTGATGAAGTTTTGTGGATGAGTAAAGCGCATATGCTGGGCTGTCCACATTTGGTGCTGTCCAACATCGGTTGTGATAATGGTGTCGGTCGATTTACGTTCCGATAGGTTTTTTAATAATGCTGGCGCATAGATAGCCTCGCCCGGGTGATCGTAACGGGTTGGATGCAATGCTTTTAATTCATTAATTCTTTGGTGCCATGCGTTTATTGATACGGTTTGGTTTAGAAGCGGTAAGACTTGCTTTATGTCTCCTTGCAATCCTAAATGGGTTTGGCGTAATTTGTTGATTTCGGCTTGGTCGATATCAATGTGTAATACTTTTGCATGTCGTGCAAATTCGTTAAGGTTGCCTGTTACTCTGTCATCAAAGCGTACCCCTAGGGCGATTAATAAATCGCATTCTTGTACCGCTAAATTGGCCGCTTTGGCACCATGCATACCAATTAATCCTAAATAGTAGGGGTTATTAAGGTCAGCCACACCAAGCCCTTTTAGTGTTGATACACTTGGGATGTGTGTTAATGCCATGAAGTTTCTCAGTTCAGCTATTGCACCAGAAAGCCCAACACCACCACCAATGTAAAGTATTGGTTTTTGGGATTGGGCGATCATTTGTTTGGCTTGGTTTATATCATCAGGCAGGATTGGATATAATTGGGTGTTATCTTGAGTTATTTTTGATAAGGATGGCGATAAATAATGTTGGTAGTCTAAATTCGCAAGCTGTATATCTTTGGGCACATCAATCAATATTGGTCCCGGCCTGCCAGCATTGGCTAAGTTAAATGCTTGCTCTAAGATGTTGGGCAAGTCTTTGGCATCGTCAATTAAGTAGCTGTGTTTGGTGCAAGCCAATGATAATCCTAATACGTCCACTTCTTGAAAAGCGTCAGTTCCAATAAGTTTTGTCGGGACTTGGCCTGTTATAGCAACAATTGGTACTGAATCAATTAAGGCATCGGCAAGACCTGTAATGATATTAGTTGCACCAGGACCTGATGTGGCAATACAAACGCCGGTTTTTCCGGTTGCACGGGCATAACCAATAGCCGCCATAGCTGCGCCTTGTTCATGTCGACATAGCACATGCTCGATGCCGCTATCATAAAGCGCATCGTACAGAGGCATAATTTGTCCACCGGGATATCCAAAAACGGTGGTAACGCCTTTTTCCTTTAAGGTTTTTACTATCCACTGTGTTCCTAACATTGATACCTCACTTGTTCCTTTTTGCCCATTCATTGTTCATAAAAAAACCCCCGCTTTTTGGAGCGGGGGTTTTTGAGTTATGTATGAACATATTTTTAATTCAAAAACGCCCCCGCGTTGGAATAATGACCACGCTGACAATAATGTTGATGAGGACGATTTTGAGTGAAAATTTCATAATGTTATTATATGGTTAAATTTTTTGTTATTTTTAAAAATTATTGTTAACAAAATACTCGTTTTAAAAAAAAGTGCAACAGTTTTTTGTCGTTTTTATTATGTGGTATAAATAATCTGTCGAAAAATTTCAAGAAAACTTTTGTTTTAATATAAAAAGTTCAAATTTTAAGGGTTGTTTTGGTGTTTTTACTGATTTAGTATATAAATAGTGAACATAAGTAATATTCAGAAATATTAAATATCTAAAACGTTAAAAAGAGATATCAATATGAAAATATTGCAACTAAGTGTTTTTGTTTTTTTTAATCTACTTTTAATAAGTTGCGATAATGTTAAGAATTCTTCGCAAAATGTGTCTTCTACGGACTCGAAAAATATCGATCTTAACGATGCTCAAAATTCAGTGATTGAACCAATAAAAAAAGCGTTACCAATTGATATTGATGAGCTTACTACATTAGTGGGTATATCAAGAGATCATGATACGATTAATTATACCTATAGTGTTAAAAATACACCAGAACAAGCGCTATTATTGCCAAGTACTATTGATACTATTCGTAAAAAACTACTCAAAGCGTATTGCAATAATAGTGATGAAATGAAAGAGCTAAAAAAAGATTTTTCTGATGGTGTTAACTATCACTACGATATTAATAATCAAGAAATTATAATAATTGAATTAAAATCAACAGATTGCAAGAATAATTAGCCATTTTTGAAATTTACGATCACTAGCTTAGTTAATTTTAATTTGCTACACTAAATCAGATAAAAAATTATGCAATATACATGGCTTTGATACGACTAATTTCACCGATCTCACCAAGCCCAATCAAAGTCTCCTTTAATGAATTTTATTCTTGATTTTTAATTTATTTAAAAATTAGGAGGATGTTACCAAGTAGCTGAATTCAGTTCTAAAAACAAAAGTCCCAACCTTAAGTCATATAATTTATTAAATTTATTAATTATTTTTAATATTGATATAAGTGCACATAGGAAATTGTGAGTATTAATCGATTTTATTTAAATCATATGGAATTAGCATGAAAATATAGATTAACTTAGGAGCAAATTATGCGTAAACAAATCTATAATCCACTTACAAAATATCATCATGACAAGTTTCCAAAACAAAAACAAGTTGCACCTGCTTTACAGTGCGAAATGAATCCAATTCCTGATTGTGGTGAAAAGAGTTATCAAGGTCACGGTCGCTTAGAAGGGCGTAAAATGCTCGTTACTGGCGGTGATTCTGGGATTGGGCGTGCAGCAGCGATTGCTTATGCTAAAGAGGGTGCCGATGTGGCAATCAATTATCTTCCTTTTGAGCAAAAAGATGCTGAAGAGGTTGCTAAAGTTATTGAAGCCGCAGGGCGTAAAGCCGTTTTAATTCCCGGTGATTTAAGTGATGAGGCTTTTTGTAAAAAATTAGTTGATGAAGCACACCATAAATTAGGTGGATTAGATAATTTGACATTGGTTGCAGGTAAGCAAACTGCAGTTGAAGATATTATGGAGCTTACCACCGAGCAAATTAAAAAAACTTTTGAAGTGAATGTGTTTTCACTTTTTTGGGTTACTAAAGCGGCTTTAGGGTATTTAAAACCGGGTTCAACCATCATTACAACATCCTCTGTTCAGGCTTATCAACCTAGTGGTAATTTATTAGATTATGCTGCAACTAAAACAGCTATTATCGCGTTTACTCGTGGCTTAGCTAAACAATTAGCGCCAAAGGGCATTCGTGTAAACAGTGTGGCACCAGGTCCAGTTTGGACACCACTACAAATCTGTGGAGGTCAGCCAAGTGATGTTATCCCGGAATTTGGTAAACAAACTCCACTACAAAGAGCTGGACAACCGGTTGAGCTTGCTGGTGTTTATGTGCACTTAGCGTCAGAAGAATCAAGCTATACAACTGGCGAAACCTATGGTGTTACAGGTGGTATGCATATTAACTAATTAATATCTGTTAGCGCAAAATGGCTTGTCTAAGTTATTTTGCTAACAGTGCTAGATTTGATTAATTTATTTTAAATAAACGGACTATGATAACTTGATTCATTGTAGTCACATATAAAATAGAAAACCAAAAGGATAATAAAATGAAACTTTTTAAAGTGATCTCTTTAGCTGTATTGGGACTTTTTTTAGTTAATTGTGATAATTCAAAATCAACAGCTAATGATATGAAACAAAAAGCGCAACAAACAGGTTCAGAAATTAGCGATAAGGCCAATCAAAAGGGATCAGATGTTAGCGAAAAAGCCAAACAAATGGTTTCGGATCTTAGCGATCAAGCTAAGCAAACAAGCGCTGCCGTTAGTGATAAAGCCAAAGATTTGTATGAGCAAACAAAATCGGAAAGCGAAGAAATTATGAATAAGCTAAAAGATGGCAATTATAGTGTAGCTCAAGATTTGGTGGTTAAAGCAATTAAAACAAAACTACCTGTAGTTGTCGATCAAAACACGACGCTAGTTGATGTGTCAAAAGGTAATAATGTTATTGATTATAAATATACAGTAAAAGATACAACTAAAGATGCGTTACAAACCGAAAGCAATCAAAAAAGTGTACGCACTAATTTGCTTGGGCTTTATTGTAGTAATAATGCCAATATGAATACACAAAGGTTAGTATTCCCTGAAGGCGCTAGTCATAGTTACTATATTAACAACGAAAAAGTCTTGACGTTAGATGTAAAACCAAGTGATTGTGGTGCTAACCAATAATGGTTGATTAATGACAAGAATGTTTAATTTATTTGGTAGTAAAAGGGCTCTATTTGAGCCCTTTTTTATTGGCATGAGTTACATTATGGTTGGGCTTTCTTCTAGTATGTCTGACCAGTTGGTTATTAAATTTGCTAGGATTTTGATGCCTTGTTCTATTTTTTCCTCTGGTACTGTGACAAAAGCAAGTCGCATACAATTAGTTCGAATAGCATTGGCAAAAAAAGTTTCACCGGGTACAAAAGCGACTTTATGTTGAATGGCTTCGCTGAGTAGTTCAGTTGCATTAATATTTTTGGGTAATTCAATCCAAATAAACATGCCACCTTCAGGTTTGTTCCAAGTAACTGTGGTAGGCATGTATTTTTGTAATGCCTTTAGCATTGCTTGGCAACGGTGACCATATAATTTACGGATAGTAGGGATATGGTTATCAAGAAAACCATCTTTTATCACATGGTAAGCAATACGTTGAGTTAGGCTTGGTGTATGTAGATCTGCTGCTTGTTTTAGTTGTACTAATTTGTTGATTAATTTTTCATTGGCTACGATATATCCAAGGCGTAGTCCAGGCGCTAAAATTTTTGAGAAAGATCCCAAATAGATGGTGTTTTCTGGGGCTAGTTTATATAAGCTTGGTAAGCGGTGACCTTGATAATCTAACTCCCCATAAGGATCATCTTCAACCAATGTGAGGTTGTTACGAATTGCCTTTTCTGCTAATTGTTGTCGTCGCTCTAATGATAAACGACGTCCAGTAGGGTTTTGAAAGTTAGGAATAATATACATAAAATTGGCATCGGACGCAGTTTTGTCGTTAAGTTTTTCTGGAATAATGCCTTTTTCATCGCTTTCTAGAGAAATATACTCGGGTTCATATTGAGTAAAAGATTGTAATCCACCTAAATAGGTTGGGGTTTCAACTAGGACTTTACTTCCTTTGTCTATCAATGCTTTACCAATAAGATCTAAAGCTTGTTGAGAACCTGTTACAATTAAAACTTGATTAGGTTTAACGTTGGTGTGATCGCGACGAGATAAATATTCAGCTAACCAGATGCGTAAGGGGGCATACCCTTCGGTTGGACCATATTGCAAAGAGCCACTCATTTCGTCCGCAGTAATAATGTGGTTAAAGGCATCTTTTATTTCTTGGATCGGAAAGGTATTTGGCGAAGGCAGGCCTCCAGCAAATGAAATTACATCAGGTTGTTCGGTAATTTTTAAAATCTCACGAATAGCGGAGCTTTTCAATGCTATAGCTCGGTTAGATAGTTTCCACAACATAAATACACACCTTAATTTTTGTTGATAGTTAGTTTTATTAGTTCATCACTATATCTTGACCAATAATGCTTTTGTTTAAAATGATTTGGATATTGACAATATAATATGGCATATTTAATTTGTCATTAAAACAAATTAAGCAATTTAAGAGTGTTTGTGGTAATTAATGTGACTCGCATAAAAAAACAGGGCAATTGCCCTGTTTGTGTGTCATTTTATTCTAGTTCTTTGCCTTTTGTTTCTGGTATTAAAAAGACAAATGCAGCAGCCGATAATAAATAAGCGGCAGACAGTAAAGCTAATGCGTAGCTAATTGAGTAAACGGTGGCTAAATAAGCAATTAGTACTTGCGATATACCAGCAATGCCTCGACCGACATTGAAAATAATATTTTCAGCACTTGAACGGGCATCTGTTGGGTAATGTTCAGCAAGTAGCGCGCCATATCCACCCATCATGCCATTCACAAAGAAGCCAATTACTGAGCCAAAGATAATTAATATAAACATATCGGTTTGATGAAAATAGAACCAAATTGAAACGGCCGAGATGAATAAAAAGAAGATATAAGAAGGGCGACGACCAAACTTATCACATAACCAACCAAAAATTAGAATTCCTAATGACATACCTATAGTGGTTGAAATAGTCCAAAACATGGTATTTTTAAATGGTAATTTGAGCTCAGTTGCAATCATATTTGGCATCCAAACCATAAGTCCATAAAAACCGAAGTTTTGTACTGCACAAGCGATGGTTAATCCTATTGTGGTTGCTATGGTTCTTGGGTTTTTAAATAATTTGCCAACGGCTATTTTGTTTTTGTTTTGGTCTTTTAGATTTTGCCATATTTCTGGTTCTTTTAGACCTTTACGTGTCCAAGCGACAAATAGCGCAGGTAGCACGCCCATGGCAAAAGCCCAGCGCCAACCATGAATTTCACCAATAAAATTGACGGTTAGTGCGGCTAAAATGATACCGACTTGAAAGCCTAATGCAACAATAGATGTTGCTCTTGAGCGTTTATTTTTAGGCCAGCTTTCAGAAACTAAAGTCATGCCAATTCCAAATTCACCACCTAGGCCAAGACCACTTAAAAAGCGAAATATTAAAAAGCACTCGTAATTAGGTGAGATTGCACATAATCCAGTAAAAAGGGAGAATATCAAAATAGTCCATGAAAAGACTCTTACTCGACCATATTTATCTGCGAGTACACCAAATAAAATGCCACCTAATACGGCACCAAGTAAAGTTACTGATGTTAAAGTGCCTAAATCTGTTTTTGTTAGGTTGAAGCTGACTGAAATTAGACTAAAACAAACACCTAAAATCATCATATCCATGCCATCTAGTGCGTAACCAACAGTTGATGCAAATAGGGTTCTTTTTTGATATGGAGTTGTTTGTTTGCTTTCACTTTCTGCTTGCAGGGCTGCATTTGCTTCAGTTTTCATGTACACCTCTAGTTAGTAAAAAATAGACAGTTACTTAAAATTTCCATTTTATGATGTTTAATTTATGATTAAACGGCGGGTAAATTAAAGCGGGGCAAGTATATCCTTAAAAGTTAAAAAAAGCCAAGCTTAAAGCATTAAATAGTCGTTTTATCTGCCGATTTTATATCGGCAGAGACGTTATGTTACTCTTCAGCAAAGTACCAATAGCCTTTGTTTACAAAATCGTGCATGACTTGCAGTGTGTTTTTATCTTGTAACTGTTCGTAATAGAGTGTTTCTGTTTCACAAAGAATATTAATGATAGGCATTGGTAAGTCAATTTTTTCGCCATGGACGTAGCCAAAATCGCCCACCTTAAGGATTCGAATACTTGGTACTCGGTGTAGTTCTACTCCATTTTTTAGCAGTGATTCAAATTCGCTATAATCGTATGGTGGTTCAACTGGCACAATATTTAAATCGTGCATTGGTAGTGTAATGTGTTTACCGAACCAATCGTTAAATAACTCAGGTGTTTTGATTAAATCGATGATTTGATCTTGCAGTTTTGCTAGTTCATAAGGTTGAACTTGGTATGGATCATTAGGTCGTTTTAAATTTTGATCTTGATAATAAATACCATTTGGCAGATTATCAATGACATAATCAGCAAAGCTACTTAATAGCTCTTGGGATGTTCGCGTCATAAAGCCCACCGAATAACTGAGTGATTCACCAATGGATGTGCCATTATGAGGGCAACCTAGTGGAATGTATAAGATGTCGCCAGCGGTGATTTCTTCGTCAATGATCGGTTGATATTGTTCAACATGTAATAATGCTTTATGTGCATTAAATTGTTTATAATTTTGGTTGCGATCGCCAACTTGCCAACGCCTGCTACCCATTCCTTGAATAATAAATACATCATAATTATCGATATGGGGACCAACGCCAGCACCTTGTGTTGCGTAAGAAATCATTAGATCATCAAATTGCCATTGTGGCATGCATTTAAAAGGCTCAAGTAGGCTGGCAGCTTGCTCGTGCCAGTGATCAACAGCTTGTACTAGCAAACTCCAATGATCTTCACCTAAGTTATCATATTGAGTAAATGGCCCAAATTTAGCATCCCAAACACCATCTTTATTCGAGACAATCCGACTATCAATTTCTTCTTCCATCGCTAAACCAGCTAGTTCGTCTGGTGTAATGGGATCAACAAAATGCGCAAATGCTTTGCGTAGGATTACCGGTTTTTTTTGCCAATAGTTTGTTAAAAAATCATCCCAATCAATGGCTAATTTATAATTCATTTAATTTTCCTTGAAGATTGAATAATTGACAAAAGTTAGATGTGGTTTTGTATGCTATCTCTTCTAAAGAAACACCTTTTAAAGCAGACAAATATTGTGCCACTTCGCGAACATAAGCGGGTTGGTTTTCTTTACCTCGGTACGGAACGGGGGCAAGATAAGGTGAGTCTGTTTCGATCAAGATACGATCAAGTGGTACATATTTAGCAACTTCTCGTAGATCTTCGGCATTTTTAAAGGTGATAATTCCTGAAAAGGAGATATAAAAACCGATATCTAATAGTTGTTTTGCTGTTTCGATATCTTCTGTGAAGCAGTGCAACACGCCCGAATGAACATGCTCATCTTTTAAGATTTTTAAGGTATCTTCTTTGGCATTACGTGTATGGACAATGATGGGTTTACTTAGTTTTCGACCTAATCGAATATGTTCTTTAAAATTTTCTTGTTGTTGCTCCAAATTGTCTTGTTGGTAATAATAGTCAAGACCTGTTTCACCTAGTGCTACGACGTTATCTTCTTGGGCTAAGTTTTGAAAGCGCTCAGCATCGTATATTTCGTCATCAAGGTTAAGTGGGTGAATTCCACACGAAAAAGAGCATTGGTTTTGATAAGGTGTAAGCTTATGTTTCATAGATTCATAGCCCGACAGTGTTGTCGCCACGCTTAGGCAATGTTTTACTTCGTTGTTGGTAGCTTCTTGTAACACATCTTTGATAGATTTAGTACTAAGGTCTAAACTATCTAAATGGCAGTGAGAGTCAATTAAAAACATAAAAATCTCTTTTTTTATTTATCTGAATGTTGTTCAAAATCACGAACAGGTTTTATTGTCGACCACGAACGGCAAGCAGGGCATAACCAGTAGATTGAGTTAACTGTGAATCCACATTTTTGGCATCGATAATTGGGCACAGTTTTTATCTGTTCGCCAACCATATTTCTTAAAAGTAGAAGGCTTTCTTTGGCTTTACCTTGTTCTGCATCAGCAACATGATAGTTCATTAATCGATAAAATCCTTTTAAGTTAGGATGTTTAAGTAATTCACGATACATGAAGTATTGTGCAGAATCTAAGCCTTTTTGTTTTTCAATAAGATCAGCAAGCATCAACTCGGCAACATTACCGGTATCTTGATCGACACATAATTGTAAAAATTGCTGAAATGTATGTTGGTTATTTAGTTTTAAATAACACTCTTTTAATAAAGGTAATGCTTCGCCAACAAAAGCTTTGTCTTGTTGCAATATTTGTTGAAAAGATTGGATAGCTTGCTCTGTTTTATCTTGTACCATAAGAACTCGACCCAACATGAGCGAAGTGCGAGCACATTTAGCATCAGCCATTGCTGATTTTTGTAATAGGCTATTTGCCTTATCAAGATCATCATTAGCAATAGCTTGTGATGCTAGTTCACAATAAAATTGTGCGATATCGGTTTTGTATTTTTCATTGCCAAGTTTGACTAGTCTAGTTGCCATATTGATGGCATTTATCCATTCACTTGTTGATTGGTATATGATGATAAGTTGCTGTAATGCTTGTTGTTGAAAGTCTTCTTCATCAATTAGTTGCAAAAACATCTCTTCGGCACGATCGTAAAGACCTGCAACCATATAATCACGCCCTAATTGTTGAATAGCTAATAATCGTTGTTCAAATGTTAAAGACGAGCTTTCTAAAAGTGCTTGGTGAATGTGTATCGCTCTATCAAGTTCCCCCCGAGAGCGAAATAGGTTTCCTAATGTTAAATGTGCTTCAAGTGTGCCATCATCTTCTTTTAACAGGTCTAAGAAAAGATCGACAGCTTTGTCTTTTTGGTTAGACAATAGAAAATTTAAACCATCTACATATTCACGAGATAGTCGGTTGGATTCGTTTAGATGTTTTTGTTTTGCATTTCTGTCGCCCATATACCAGCCGTATGCGGCGGCAATGGGAAGTAGCAGAAATAACAGTTCAAACATAGTAATCTAATTCTTAATTGGTTTTAGTTAAGTTTGTTTGTTGATGATTAGTTACGCCTTCATCATATTTTTTTTGTAATTTATTTAGTTTACGTTTTGTTGATGAATGTTGGAATTTAGATTTTAAAAAGAATACGCCTGTTAATACCCAACCAACAATAAAACCGGAACCAAATAAAATGGCTAACAATACCGATAAGCGGATTTCAGTTTTAGCTATCAAATAATTAAAAGTTACTATTTGATCATTAGCTGAACCTATTGCTATCGAGATAGCAAAGATGATAATTATCAATAAAATTGATATAACAAATTTCATAATGTTGACCTTTCTTTTTAGTTAAGCAGTTATCAATGATATTCAAAAATTATTTGTCTACTATATGCCATTTTTGGGCATAAAAATAGCTGATTAATGAAATTATCCAAGCAATTAATATGCTTGTTATTAGATCTATCGGGCTGTGCATTCCTAGGAATAGCCGGCTAATTTCAATTAATATCGACCAAATAATGGTAATTGATACTATCACATAATGCTGTTTAAATTTAAGTAATGTTAAAGCCAAAAATGCCCAAGTCACGGCAAATAAAGTATGTCCAGAAGGAAAAGCAAATCCAGTTTCATTTTGCCAGTGGTTAGATAACCAACTTGGAATTGTGGATGAATTTTTAAATAACTGCTCAATAAGTTCCTTTCTTTCTGATTCTGATTTCGAATAAAATTGTTGGTTACTAATATTAAATTCTTTTGCCATCCAAAGTACATAAGGTCTTGATTCGGCTGTCTGCGATTTTAAAAAACTTTTAATTGTCTGCCCACTTAATATTGCGCTAACAAGAAGTAACCATAATAATATAATTTTTTTTTTCGTTTTACTGGGTGATAATAGACAAAATACTAAGAATAAAATTGTCGATGTAATTATTGCCCAAGGAAAACTTGCTGTTTCAGTTACTACGAATAAATATTTAGATGTATCATTTAATGATGCTGGTTGCCAATGCCAATTTATAGCTATAATAACTAAAGGCACAACTAAGAAAATAGCCAATATGGCTATTGTTTTTTTTATTACTAACCCCATTTATAAACTCAATTAAGTACAAATTGCTTAATATTTTAGCATATAAGATAGATTTATTTTTATAAAATCTTAGCTATGTTTTATTTAAAACGGAGACAATAATGCAATTAAAACGTGTTGCACAAGCGAAACTACCAACCCCATGGGGGTGTTTCACTATTGTAGGATTTGAAGAAATTGCAACAAAAAAGGATCATGTAGCATTGATTTTTGGCGATATTTCTGGCGATATACCAGTTCTTACAAGAATTCATTCTGAATGTTTAACCGGTGATGCGCTTTTTAGTTTACGCTGTGATTGTGGCTTTCAGTTAGAAGCGGCCTTAAAACAAATAGCAAAAGAAGGTAAGGGGATTTTAATTTATCATCGTCAAGAAGGGCGTAATATTGGTTTATTGAATAAAATTAGAGCTTATGCATTGCAAGATCAAGGTTTAGATACGGTTGAAGCTAATGAGCAATTAGGTTTTGCGGCGGATGAGCGCGATTTTACTTTATGTGCAGACATACTGACTTTATTAGGGGTATCACAAATTCGTTTGTTAACAAATAACCCTGAAAAAATAAGAGTACTTGAGCAGTCTGGCATTAAAATTACGCAACGAGAGCCATTGGAAGTTGGCGAAAATCCAGATAATGAACACTACTTAGAAACCAAAGCCAATAAAATGGGACATTTACTTCATTTGCATCACCGTCATTGCAATTATTGATAATTTAAGTAAATAACAACCTAAAATCTCAAAATATATTTTATATTTTGAGATTTTTAAGCGTCTTAATGTCTAAAAAATGTTTTTAACTTATTTTGCCATTAATTGGATCATGTGAAAATCAGTCCTTATCACAGCGTAGCACGCCACCATTAGCAATCTGATCTTTTGATATTTCATGCATGATGATTTGAACTGCTTCGGGTTTGCAGTTAAGCGTTTCGACAATAGCATTTGTTACACGTTTTGCCATTTCTCTTTTTTGTTCTATAGTGCGACCTTCTAAAAAATCGATGACAACGTTTGGCATAGATATCTCCTAGTGATTAAGTTTAGAAAGCTGTTCATCCGTCAACGCGATTTCATCATTATGGCATATGCCAATACCACATTTTATAATTTTTTCGGCGATGGTTTTGGCTTCATCTAATGAATGCATTTTATAAGTGCCACATTGATATTCATTTAATTCTGGAATCTGATTTTGCGATTTAACATTTAATACATCATGCATTGATTTTAACCATGCATCAACTATTAATGTTTCGTCCGGCTTGCCAATTAAACTCATATAAAAGCCTGTACGGCATCCCATCGGTGAAATATCTATTATTTCAACTTTATCACTGTTAAGATGGTCGCGCATAAAGCCTGCAAATAAATGTTCTAATGTATGAATCCCTTTTTCAGGTAGATTATCTTTGTTTGGAATAGTAAATCGTAGATCAAATACAGTAATATTATCACCTTTTGGGGTTGCCATTGTTTTTGCAATTCGTACAAAAGGGGCTTTCATTTTGGTGTGATCAACTTTAAAACTATCTAGTAAAGGCATAACTTCCTCCTTGTTTTTTATACTTTTTTAATCAATCGATTAACGAGTACCAGTGGGGTTTATTTTTACTGAGCAAGTAAATTTAGCATTTCTTGTTCGTCAATAACTTTGATGCCCAGTTCTTGGGCTTTATTTAGTTTCGATCCGGCAGCTTCTCCTGCAATGACTAGATCGGTATTTTTCGATACACTGCCCGTTACTTTGGCGCCAAATTGTTTTAATTTCTTTTTGGCTTCGTCTCGAGTTAAAACTGATAATGTTCCAGTTAATACTATAGTTTTACCAAAAAACGGTGAGTCAGTATTAAGTGGTTGCATCTGTGGATTGACATCTTGCCAGTGAATACCAATTTCATTACTGGTTAATTGTTCGATGACATTGCGATTATGCGGTTCTTGGAAAAAGTCTATAATGCTTTCTGCAATAACAACGCCGATATCGTTTACCATTTGTAGCTGTTCAAGTGATGTGTTTTCAATTGCCGATAAATTGCCAAGTTGGTTAACTAGGTTTTCGGCAGTTACTTCGCCTACATTTGGTATACCGAGTGCAAATATAAATCGGCTTAATGTGGTATTTTTAGATTGTTCTAATGCATTTAATAAATTATTGGCAGATTTTTCACCGATTTTATCTAAACTACATAGCATTGGTAGATTTAGTTTATACAAATCAGCAGGCGTTTTGACATAGTCTTTATCAACGAGTTGTTCGATGACCTTGTCACCCATTCCTTCTACATTCATTGCTTTTCTTGAAACAAAATGTTTTAAAGCTTCTTTACGTTGAGCTGGGCAAATTAGACCTCCAGCACAACGTGATATAGCTTGGCCTTCGTCTCGAACTATTAGTGATCCACAAATAGGGCAGTGAGTTGGAAATATGATCTCTTTTGTGTCTTTAGGTCTCTTATCTAATATAACGGCTACAATTTTAGGAATTACATCACCGGCTCGGCGTATTGTTACATAGTCGCCTTCGCGAACACCTAATCGAGCGATTTCATCAATATTATGTAGTGTTGCGTTACTCACGATAACACCAGCGACTGAAACTGGTTCAAGTCTTGCAACCGGTGTAATTGCACCTGTTCGTCCGACTTGAAAGTCTACTTTGTTTAATTGTGTAATTTGTTCTTGAGCAGGGAACTTAAATGCGGTAGCCCATCTTGGTGCACGAGCAACAAAACCAAGTTCGTTTTGTTGTTCAATGCTATTAACTTTGATGACCACCCCATCAATATCAAAACCTAGCGACATGCGTTGTTCGCCAATTTTGTTAAAGTAGGCTAAAGCAGCTTGTGCACCTAGCTGTTTTTGCACTTTGTCGCTAACAGGTAAGCCCCAAGCTTTGAATTGCATTAAACGGTCGTAATGAGTATTAGGCAATGTAGCACCTTCGACAATACCAACACCATAGCAAAAGAATGTTAATGGTCGTTTAGCTGTAATTTTGGGATCTAACTGTCTTAATGATCCAGCCGCTGCATTACGTGGGTTGGCAAAGATTTTTTCGTTACGCTTTTGGGAATCGGCATTAAGTTTTTCGAAGCCTTTATGCGTTATAAATACTTCACCGCGTACTTCTAGTCGAGTTGGAATATTGTCTCCCCTTAGAGTGAGCGGAATTGTTTTGATGGTTCTTACATTTGCTGTTATGTCTTCTCCTGTTGTTCCATCACCTCGAGTTGCAGCTTGTATAAAGTGTCCATTTTCGTAAAGTAGGCTAACAGCAAGTCCATCAAGTTTGAGCTCGCAACAATATTCAACTTGTTCGGTATCACTTAAATGAAGCCGATCTTTAATTCGTTTGTTAAATGCAATAAAACTAGTTTCATCAAAAACATTATCAAGTGATAACATAGGTATTTTATGTTTGATCGATGCAAATTGTGCTAATGGGGTTCCTCCAACTCGCTGGGTGGGGGAGTCGGGTGCAATAAGATCTGGGTATTGTTGCTCTAATGTTTGAAGTTGTTTTATTAATTTATCATATTCAGCATCGGGAATTTCTGGTGTATCAAGTACATAATAGCAGTATTCATGATGCCTAATTAGGTTCCGTAGTGAAGTCAATTGTTTTGTTATATCTTTAATCGATTCAGATAGATTTGTTGAGTGTTCGGCTTTATTAGATAGTGACATAATAATCGGCTCTTAAATTAAAACGTAGGGTTTGGGGAAATCATTACAATTGCATTAATTTAACTGTGAATAATGCATAGCCAAATTAAGTCATTTAAATAAATATGTTTAATATTTATTTGTAGTCACCAACCTAGATTGGTGACGTTTTGTTAAAGATTTGCTGAAAATACAGTGACTAAATTTCGTTACAGGCCTTTTTTATTCGATCTTTATAGCTGTCAATTTTTTGTGGAGTTAGCATGTGATGTTCATCATCTAATACCACACCGTTTACATCATCAGCTATGCGTTGCGCTGTCTGTAACATTAATTTAAAGTTTTGTTGGTTGTTGCCTTCTGTCGGTGCAACCATGAAAATAGATACTCCAGGGGTGGTAAACTCATGCATTGTTTCTGGATCCAAATAGCCTGGTGTGACCATATTGGCTAAACTAAATAATATTGGACCATTACCAGCAGGATCCACATGACGGTGGAAAATTCGCATATCGCCAAACTGAAAACCTGATTGTATAATACTAGCGAGTAATACATCACCTTGTAGTAATTTTCCGTTAAGACCAGTGACATTTAATACGATAATTTCGGTTTTGGATTGTTCTTCGTTAATGTTTAATGTTTTTTGTTTATTTTCATTAGTCTTAACTTGTTTTTCTTTTGTAATTTGTGCTGGCTCAAGTTCCTTTTCATCTTCAAAAAGATCACGATTAATGTTAATAACAGGTTCTTGCGCTTTGTCTGCATGAGCTTCTTGTTGATCGTCATTATCAACAAATAAATCTTTTTGTTCAGGCTTATTATCTTGTTTTTCTATCGCCTCATCTATAACTACATTACTTTCAACGATCTCATTATTTTTTGTGGTTTTAGGTTTGAGTAAAATGACATCATCATCTTCTATTTCAGTCATAGATAAGTTTTGATGTTTTTGAGTTTTTTGTCCAAATTCTCCTTTTTTATTTGAACTAAAAAGCGAAGAACGTTCTTTTCTATTGATCCAAAATCCGTGGATAAGCAATGCAATAATGACCAAGGATGCAACAACAATTAGAACAATACGTAAATTATCCATAATAACCATCTCTGTATTAAATTAAATATAGACTCAAATTATTTAATCATATTTTAAAAAAAATGATTACGGAGCACTGCAATGTAAATTTTTACTTTAATCTTAGCAATTTTCATTAAAGCAACCGTATCTGATATTCGTAGTATACCATTTTCTTTAAGATACTTTATAGCACAAAAAATTAGTTAGTCTATATTACTTTATTTATAGCAATAATCATAATTATCAATATATTTTTTTAATATGATGACTCACTTAGTTATTTTTTTAGAACTCTGTGCTATTAAGGGGTAAAGCTACTTACAATCTATACATATTTTTTGTAAAATTACCGATCACTTTTGAATAAGAATTATTATTAAAAAATAAAATAATTATTAAGTTTACTGAGGTCATTTTTATATGAGATTTAACAAGCTATTATTAGCCTTGCCAGTGGCGTGCGTCGGTCTGCTTTTATTAACAAGTTGTGATAATGGTAAATCACAAAACGGTAATGATCAATTACCGAAAGTAACTGTGTTTAAAGTTGAACCGTTAAACTATACTCTAAAAATTAGTTTGCCGGGTAGGGTTGTTGCATCTCAAATTGCTGAAATTAGACCTCAAGTCGGCGGTATTGTTTTAAAGCGTGAGTTTGACGAAAGTTCAAATGTTAAGACAGGACAGTCACTTTATCAAATCGATCCAGCTATTTATCAAGCTAATTATGATAGTGCTGTTGCTAGTGTTGCTAGTGCCAAAGCAAATGCGAATATTGCACAGCTTACACTAAAACGTTATGCTGGATTACTAAATACCAAATCAATCAGTCAACAAGATTACGATAAAGCAGCTGCTGATGCTAAACAGGCAGAAGCCGCTGTATTAGTTGCACAAGCTGCTGAGCATACAGCTAAAGTTAATTTAGAATATACGAAAGTGTATTCACCAATTGATGGATATATAGGTAAATCAAGCGTGACTGAAGGTGCATTAGTCGCAGCTGGTCAATCAACACCGCTTGCATTAGTTCAACAACTAGATCCGATTTATGTCGATATGACAGAAGCGGCTACTCGTTATAATAAATATCTTCAAGATGAAAATGTCATTTATGAGCCAGCAAAAGGAAATAATGTAGAATTATTTTTTAACGATGGTTCAAAATATGCTCTATCAGGTAATATTAAATTTTCAGATATGACTGTAAACGAAACTACAGGTACAGTGACATTACGCTCTCAATTTGCCAACAATGAAAACAAAATTTTACCAGGTATGTTTGTTAAACCGCAAGTGACATTAGGTTATATTAAAAATGCTATACTTGTTCCACAACAAGGTATTACCAGTAATAAACAAGGTCAGTACACTGCAAAAATTTTGAAATCCGACAATACAATTGAATATCGACAAGATATTCAAGTTTATACTGGTATAGGTGGTTATTGGGTTGTGACAAAAGGTATTGATGTTGGTGAGCAAGTCATCGTGACAGGCTTACTTAATTTGACGGGTGTTGAAATGGGGAAAACCATGAAAGGTGAAATGGTTGGCGATCCGACAACGCTTACGCAAGGACAGTTAGATAGTATCATCCAAAAAAGCATGAAATAAAACAGGGGTAGATCGAATTATGGCTAAGTTTTTTATTGATAGACCTGTTTTTGCATGGGTGATTGCTATCATGATGATGCTAGGCGGTGCTTTATGTATAAAGCTGTTAGCTGTTGAACAGTATCCTGATATTGCACCACCAGCCGTGACAGTGAGTGCAACCTATCCTGGTGCCGATGCACAGACTATCGAAAACACTGTTACTCAGCTGATTGAGCAGAATTTAACTGGATTAGATAATCTCATTTATATGAAATCAACCAGTAGTGCACAAGGTGTTGTTCAAACAACGTTAACCTTTGCGCCTGGAACTAATCCCGATTTTGCTCAGGTGCAAGTGTTAAATAAAGTTGAAAGTATTAAATCCCGTCTGCCTGAAAGTGTGCAAAAAAATGGAGTATCAGTAGCTAAAAACAATACTAACTTTTTAAAAGTTGTTGGTTTTTACTCAACGAACCCAGAAAAAACACAGTCAGATATTGCTGACTTTGTTTATTCTACTGTGCAAGATCAAATTAGAAGAGTGCAAGGTGTTGGTGATACACAGTTATTTGGTTCTGAATATGCAATGCGTATCTGGCTTGATCCAAATAAATTGACTTATTACAATTTATCCATTGAGGAAATTATAACTGCTATCCAAGCGCAAAATGCGCAAGTAACGGCAGGACAATTAGGCGCCTTACCATCAACCGAAGGGCAAGAACTTAATGCAACAATTACCGCGCAATCGCGTTTAAAAACGCCTGAACAATTCCAAAATATTCTTGTTCGAGTTAATACTAATGGTTCTAATATTTTATTAAAAGATATCGCTACAGTTGAAATTGGTGCATCTGATTACAACTTTATTTCTCGTTATAACGGTAATGCATCAGCTGGTCTTGGAATATATTTGGCAACAGGTGCTAACCAATTAGATACATCTGATAAGGTTGATAAAAAATTAGAAGAGTTATCTAAAATCTTCCCTGAAGATATCAAATATGCTTTTCCATATGATACAACTCCATTTGTTAAACTATCGATTAGTAATGTAATTCACACGTTAATTGAAGCAATTGTTTTGGTTGTTATTGTAATGTATGTGTTTTTACAAAACCTACGTTCTACACTTATTCCGACTATTACTGTACCTGTAGTATTGTTAGGTACATTTGCGATTCTTTATATTTGTGGATTTACTATTAATACCTTATCTATGTTTGCAATGGTACTCGCTATTGGATTGTTGGTGGATGATGCCATTGTTGTTATCGAAAACGTTGAGCGGATTATGCATGATGAAGGGTTATCACCTTATGATGCAACCGTTAAGTCGATGGAGCAAATCACTTCAGCATTAATAGGTATTGCGGTTGTATTATCTGCTGTATTTGTGCCGATGGCATTTTATGGCGGGGCAGCAGGTGGAATATATCGTCAGTTCTCGATTACCATTGTAACAGCGATGGGATTATCAGTATTGATGGCTATTATATTGACACCGGCACTTTGTGTGCAGATTTTGAAAGCACCATCTAAAAGTAAAATTAGAAAAACTTCATTGGGAGAAAAATTAGAATCAATACCACCGTTTACTTGGTGCTCAAAAGGAACTCAGTTTTTCTTTAAATGGTTTAATAATTTTTATGACAAAAGTTTACGCTCTTATGAAAAAGGAGTTATTAAGGTTATTCGTAATCCAATAATTGCTTTTGGTTGCTATGCTTTGATATTTGTTGGATTATTATTTGGATTTAACCGTTTACCTACAGGTTTTTTACCAGACGAAGATCAGGGGGTTCTTTTTGTTATAGTTGAATTACCTCCAGGTTCGACATTAGAACAAACGATGTCAGTATTAAATAAGGCATCTGATTTTTATACCCAAAAAAAGGCAGATTCTGTTGATGAAATTTTTACTGTTGCAGGTTTTAGCCCGGTGGGACGTGGGCAAAATATGGGGATGGGTTTTGTTCGATTAAAAAATTGGGAACAACGTAAACGAACTGATCAAAAAATTGATGCTTTGGTTAAAAGTGGCGGAGAACTTACTTCTAGTACAACTGAAGGACGGGTAATTGTTGCCAATTTACCTGCCGTACCTGCATTAGGTATGGCCAATGGCTTTTCATATGTACTGAAAGATACTGCTGGTTATGGGCATGATGCGTTGGTCGGTGCATTTTTCCAAATGTTGGGGCAAGCTTCTGCTCATCCAGGACTACAACAAGTGAGACCTGGGAGTATGCTTGATATTCCACAGTACAAAATTAATGTTGATTTTGAAGCTGCACAAGCATTGGGCGTTTCGGTCAATTCAGTCAATACGGTATTGTCGACAGCGTTAGGTTCTGCTTATATTGATGACTTTGTTTATAATAATCGAGTTAAAAAAGTGTACCTACAATCTGATGCTCCATATCGTATGTTACCTGACGATTTTGGTTATTGGCATGTTAAAAATCGAAATGGTGAAATGGTGCCATATGATGCATTTGCTACAACGACAAAAACTTATGGTTCCCCATCACTTGTTCGTTATGACGGTGTATCAGCAATGGAAATAAGTGGTTCTCCAGCTCCAGGAATGAGTTCTGGACAAGCAATGGCTGTAATGGAAGATCTATCAAAACATTTGCCTAAGGGTTTTACCTTTGATTGGACTTCTATTTCTTATCAAGAACGCCAAACAGGCTCACAAACTACAACGCTTTACTTTATTTCTATTATCGTTGTGTTTTTATCATTAGCGGCATTATACGAAAGTTGGACAGTTCCTATTTCGATTTTATTTATTATCCCACTTGGTATCTTAGGCACAGTTTATGCGACTATGTTAAAAGGACTTGATAATGATATTTATTTTATCGTTGGCTTATTAACGACAATGGGGTTATCAGCTAAGAATGCTATTTTGATTGTAGAATTTGCTAAAGATGCTATTGAAAAAGAAGGAAAATCATTAATTGATGCAACGCTTGAAGCTTGTCGTTTGCGCTTACGTCCAATATTAATGACATCATTTGCCTTTATTCTTGGTGTATACCCACTAGCTTCTAGTAGTGGTGCTGGGTCTGCTGGTCAAAATGCAGTAGGTACAGGTGTAATTGGTGGTATGTTAGCCGCAACATTTTTAACCATATTTTATGTTCCACTGTTCTTTTTGTTTGTAACAAAGCTATTTACTAAACATAGAAATAAAGTCGTATTACTAACTAACCGTTCGAAAATGAAGTCTGAATAGTTAGTTTTATATGCATGAGTTAGATTGTATGGCTTGTGCTGAAAATGAAGATATAAAAAAACAAAAATGCGCCAATTTAATGGCGCATTTTTATTTATATATGTTTGTTAA
Organism: Gilliamella sp. Pas-s95; assembly: GCF_009795795.1. Classification (NCBI taxonomy): domain Bacteria; kingdom Pseudomonadati; phylum Pseudomonadota; class Gammaproteobacteria; order Orbales; family Orbaceae; genus Gilliamella; species Gilliamella sp. Pas-s95. Next base: position 27,319 of record NZ_WTFC01000012.1, read on the forward strand.
AAAATAATATTTAGTCTTTACTTACGAGACTTTATTAGCTGTTGGCTAGTGTGAGCGTGGGTAATTGCTATGGCTAATGCGTCAGCAGCATCAGCTTGAGGACTAGCGGGTAATTTTAATAACAATTTTACCATATGTTGCACCTGTGTTTTATCGGCTGCACCAGTTCCCACGACAGATTGCTTAACTAAACGAGCGGCATATTCAAACACAGGTAGATTATTATTTACTGCTGCGACGATGGCGGCGCCTCTTGCCTGACCTAACTTTAATGCAGAGTCGGCATTACGTGCCATAAAAACTTGCTCGATTGCAAACATATCAGGTTGAAATTGTAAAATAATTTCACTGACACCTGCATATACGCGTTTTAATCGGGTCGGTAAATCATCAATAGCAGTACGAATGCATCCACTGCCAAGGTAAGTGAGTTGACGTCCCGTTTGTTGGATTACGCCGTAACCCGTCAAACGAGAGCCAGGATCGATGCCAAGAATAATGGCCATTAGAGTGTTGCTGCCACCTCGTCTGAAACTTCACCATTATGATAAACTTCTTGAACATCATCACAATCTTCAAGCATATCAATTAAACGTAATAGTTTTGGTGCAGATTCAATATCAAGATCCACTTTTGTTGATGGAATCATAGATACTTCAGCCGCTTCGGCAACTAAACCTGCTGCATCAAGTGCATCTTTAACTTCACCAAAAGTTTCAGGCGTAGTAAATACATCAATAGCACCATCATCATAAGTCACAACATCATCGGCACCTGCTTCAAGTGCTGCATCCATGACATTATCTTCATCTGTGCCAACAGGGTATGAAATCACCCCTTTTTTAGTGAATAAATATGAAACTGAACCATCAGTACCTAAGTTACCACCTGATTTGGTAAAGGCGTGTCTCACTTCTGATACCGTACGGTTTCGGTTATCACTTAAACATTCAACCATGACAGCTGTACCTGCGGGACCATAGCCTTCATAAATAATTGTTTCCATATTGCTATCATCTTCACCGCCAACACCACGTGCAACGGCTCGATTCATGGTATCACGAGTCATATTATTCGATAATGCTTTATCCATTGCAGCACGTAGTCGTGGATTTGACGCTGGATCGCCACCACCAAGTTTTGCTGCAGTTACCAACTCACGAATAATTTTGGTAAAGATTTTTCCGCGTTTTGCATCTTGTGCTGCTTTGCGGTGTTTGGTATTGGCCCATTTACTATGACCTGCCATAAAATTCTCCAGATAATAATTTAAAAATCACTATATTTTAGCAAATATTTACCTAAAATTCATCATCAATATACTGATAAGTTTTTATGTTCTGTAAAATTATTATTTAACAACAATGATTCTATTTTTAATTATATGTAGGAGTTATTCGCGTTATTTATAGTAATTAGATAAGCTACTGTATTGAATATAAATAAAAAAACAAAACTAATCTTCAGAAGAATGGAACAGCAGAAAGCGATAGCTTCTTTAATGGAGATGCAACGTAATCAGCAAATAGTTAGCTATTCAGCAGATAAAATGCCTTATGAGTTTTTGTTGGGTTATTTTAACTATGAGGTGAAATAACTCGGTTTTTCCCTACGTATTACAAATTTTCAAAAGTGTATGCTTAGCTGAATCATTTCACATTGATCAAGATCACAAGTTTAATTTTTATATATTGCAACCATGATCTATCCGGTAGATGATAATTATCGAAACGTTTCGATATTGGTTATTATTCAGCTATCCAAGGATTACGTTATGTATAAAGGTCAATTATTTAATTCTGAAATTATTCAGGTCTTATCCAAGATGGGGCATACAGATCAAATTGCGATAGGTGATGCCGGCCTACCCATTGCAAGCGATACTCCACGCATCGATTTAGCAGTGACTTACGGTGTACCATCATTTATTCAAGTTTTCCAAACAGTGTCACAAGATATGCAGATTGAAAAAGTGATATTAGCTGAAGAAATTATTAAACGAAATTGTGAAATGCATAAGCTAATATTGGAGCAAATTAAGAAACTTGAACAGGTTCAAAATAGCAGTATAGAAACTATTTATGTCAGTCATGAAAAACTAAAACTTCAAACTCGTCACTGTAAAGCTGTTATTAGAACCGGTGAATGTTCTCCATTTGCTAATGTAATTTTACAGTCTGGTGTTATTTTTTAAACCTCAGTTATAAAGCTAAATAATGAGTGATTTATGAACAATAATCTTTTACAGCTTATAAATATTCACAAATCCTTTCCCGGTGTAAAAGCGCTTGCCGGAGTTAATTTAACTGTACGCGCAGGCCAAGTTATGGCTTTGATTGGTGAAAATGGTGCAGGTAAATCAACTTTGATGAAGGTTTTAACAGGGATTTACCAAAAAGACGAAGGTGATATTATTTATTTAGGTAATAAAGTGAACTTTCATGGACCTAAATCTTCACAAGAAGCTGGGATAGGTATTGTTCATCAGGAATTGAATTTAATTCCACAACTTAGTATTGCTGAAAATATATTTTTAGGGCGTGAATTTACCAATAAATTCGGTTGTATAGATTGGAGAAAAACATACGCTCAATCCGATAAGTTACTCGCCGAACTTCACCTAAATTATGACAGTCGCCGTTTAGTTAGTGATTTATCTATTGGTGAGCAGCAAATGGTTGAAATAGCTAAAGTTCTAAGTTTTAATTCTAAAGTAATTATTATGGATGAACCTACTGATGCGCTTACAGATACTGAAACAGTTTCTCTTTTTGAAGTAATAAAAAAACTTAAAAAACAAAATTGTGGAGTGGTTTATATATCACATCGATTAAAAGAAATTTTCGAAATTTGTGATGAAGTGACTGTATTACGTGATGGACAATTTGTTGGCGAAAAAAAGATTGATCAATTAAATGAAGATACGTTAATTGAAATGATGGTTGGTCGAAAGCTCCAAGAACAATATCCAAGAGTTAATGTACCTCTAGGTAACATTGCATTAGAAGTTAAAAATTTAAATGGCGTAGGGGTGAATGATGTTAGTTTTAGTCTTCATGAAGGTGAAATACTGGGTATTTCAGGTTTAATGGGGGCTGGGCGAACGGAATTAATGAAAATGATTTATGGTGCTAATCCTGCTAAGTCAGGTGAAATCATTTTAAATAATAAATCAGTTAAAATCAGTTCACCGCGTGAAGGTTTAACAAATGGTATTGTTTATATTTCTGAAGATCGTAAAAAAGATGGGCTAATTTTAGGCATGTCAGTGAAAGATAATATGTCACTTAATGCTCTAAATTATTTTGCTAGCAAATTTAAGAAATTACGTTTAACTGAAGAACAAGAAGTAGTTAAAGACTTTGTAGGATTATTTAATATTAAAACACCGTCAATTAATCAAACAATTGGATTCTTATCTGGTGGTAATCAACAAAAAGTTGCTATTGCCAAAGGTTTAATGACTCGCCCAAGTATATTAATTCTAGATGAACCGACACGAGGGGTAGACGTTGGAGCTAAAAAAGAGATTTATCAACTTATTAATCAATTTAAAGAGCAAGGTTTAAGTGTCATTTTAGTTTCATCAGATATGCCAGAAATACTGGGTATGAGTGATCGTATTTTAGTTATCCACGAGGGAAGAGTGACAGGACACTTTTTAAGTTGTGAGGCAACACAAGAAAAAATTATGGCAGCAGCCGTTGGAAAAACACAGGAGAGCGCTGATGTTGCAAAATAAAACATTTAAGAACATATTAATTGAACAAAAGTCCTTAATCACTTTACTGGTTTTAATTGCTATTGTTTCTTGTTTAAGTGATAACTTTTTTACGTTAAATAATTTTTTCAATATATTACAGCAAACTTCAATTAATGCGGTTATTGCTGTTGGGATGACTCTAGTCATTTTAACTTCTGGAATTGATCTAAGTGTAGGATCAATATTTGCTTTAACAGGTGCAATTACTGCTTCTATGATTGGTGCAGATATTTCCCCTTTTATTGCTATTTTTGTCTCTTTAACTTTAGGTTGGTTATTGGGTGCTTTTTCGGGGCTTATTATAGCTAAAGGGAAACTTCAAGCTTTTATTGCCACCTTAGTTATGATGCTTATTCTACGGGGGGTAACACAGGTTTACACTAAAGGTAGTCCTATTTCTACTGGTAGTAATGATAATTCTGAATTATTTGAATGGGTTGCATTTGGTCGAGTGCTAGGCATTCCTGTGCCAATATTAATTATGACTCTTGTTTTTATCTTTGCATGGTACTTATTAAAATATACTCGCTTGGGTCGCTATATCTATGCACTTGGTGGAAATGAGGCTGCAACTCGTCTGTCAGGAATTAATGTTGATCGGGTAAAAATTATTGTTTATGCCATTAGTGGCTTACTTTGTGCTCTTGCGAGTACTATTGAAGTGGCACGATTATCTTCAGCACAACCTACAGCGGGTACAGGTTATGAAATGGATGCAATAGCTGCTGTTGTTCTTGGTGGTACTAGTATGTCTGGGGGACGAGGAAAGATTATAGGAACATTGGTAGGTGCTTTAATTTTAGGCTTTTTAAATAATGGATTAAATATGTTGGGTGTGGATGCTTATTACCAAATGATTGTAAAAGGTGTTGTTATCTTATTAGCAGTTTTAGTCGATAAAAAGACCAATAAATAGTTGCCTTATAAGAGGTGTCTTATTCTAGGAGAAAGTTATGAAATTCAGAAAAATTTTTACAGCCATTGTTGCCATTACATTAAATTTTTCTTTTGCCTCTCAAGCGTTAGCAAAAGAAAACATAGCTTTAGTTGTTTCAACCCTTAATAATCCTTTTTTTGTTAATTTAAAAGAAGGTGCAGTAAATAAAGCTAAGGAGCTTGGTTATGAATTAGTGATATTAGATTCACAAAATAATCCCGCTAAGGAACTTGCAAATGTTGAAGATACTATTGTCAAAGGGACTAAAGTAATTCTTATTAATCCTACTGATTCAGAGGCTGTTGGTAATGCAGTACTTGCTGCAAATAAAGCGGGCATTCCTGTTATAACACTTGATCGTGCTTCCGTTAAGGGAGAGGTTATTAGCCATATTGCATCGGATAATGTTGCAGGAGGTAAAATGGCTGGTGATTTTATTTTTCAAAAATTAGGTGCTAGTGCAAAAGTGATTCAATTACAAGGTATAGTTGGTACTTCCGCTTCTCGTGAACGTGGTGAGGGCTTTACCAACTCAATGAAAGATAACCAATTTACTATTTTAACAGCACAACCAGCTGATTTTGATCGTGCCAAAGGTATGAATGTTATGCAAAATTTATTAACTGCTTATCCTTTAGTGCAAGCGGTATTTGCAGAGAATGATGAAATGGCATTAGGGGCTGTACGTGCAATTCAAACTGCTGGACGAAATGATATTTTAGTGGTTGGCTTTGATGGTACTGAGGATGGTATTAAATCTGTTGAACGTGGAAAAATGGCAGCAACGGTAGCTCAACAACCAGAAAAAATAGGCTCAATAGGTATTGAAATTGCAGATAAAGTTATAAAAGGTGAAAAAGTTGATACAAAAATCCCTGTAGAATTAAAACTTATCACTAAATAAACCCCTTTAGGACGCATTCTAGCGTCCTATTGCTATGTGATTATGGAGTAGTTATATGAATTTAAATAAATTAATTGTTATTGGTAGCGTAAATATTGATCATATCTTAAATGTAAATGAATTTCCTAAACCAGGCGAAACATTAAAAGGTTCAAACTATAAAATTTCATATGGAGGTAAAGGTGCTAATCAAGCTGTTGCTGCTGGGCGTTTAGGTGCTAACGTTCAATTTATTGCCGCAGTGGGAGATGATGATTTGGGTAAGAAATTTAAGCAACAATTAGAAAGCGATCATATAGATACCCATACTGTTGCTGTAGTTGAAAGCAAAAATACCGGTGTTGCATTGATTCTAGTCAATAAACAAGGAGAGAATCAAATTGCTATCCATGAAGGAGCAAATTCAGCCGTTACACCTGAATATGTAGGTCAATTTGAAGATGATATAATAAAAGCAAATGCGGTATTAATGCAACTTGAAACACCATTACAAACTATAGAGCATGTAGCAAAATTAGCTAAACAAAATAATACCAAAGTAATTTTAAATCCAGCACCTGCACAAAGTTTATCAGATGATTTACTTAAACACATTGATATCATTACACCAAATGAGACAGAAGCTGAGTATTTAACAGGTATAAAAATTGTTACAGAACAAGATGCACAAAAAGCATCAGCATTTTTACATAGTAAAGGTATTAACACCGTTATTATTACTCTTGGCTGTAAAGGTGCTTGGGTAAGTTATTGTGGTAAGGGTGAAATCGTGTCAGGATTTCGTGTTAGAGCTGTTGATACTATTGGTGCCGGTGATACCTTTAATGGTATGTTAGTAACTGCCTTATTAGAGGGAAAAGTACTCAATCAAGCTGTTAGATATGCTCATGCCGCTGCGGCACTATCGGTGACTAAAGCGGGAGCACAGACATCAGTGCCAACGCGTAATGAGGTGGAAGATTTCATTAAATTACAAGGTTTATAAAAGAGCAATAAAAACTTGGTTACAATAAAAGATGTCGCAAAATCTGCGAATGTATCAACTTCAACTGTTTCTCATGTTATCAATAATGATCGTTATGTTAGCCCTGCTATACGTGAAAAAGTTGAGTTAGTCATCAAACAGCTGAATTATACCCCTTCAGCTATTGCTCGCAGTTTAAAAAGCAATAAAACTTATACCATTGGTATGTTGGTGACAGCAAGCAATAATCCTTTTTTCTCAGAAGTAGTGCAAGGTGTTGAGCGTAGTTGTTATGAGCTTGGTTATAATTTGATTTTATGTAGTACCGAAGGTGATCATCAGCGCATGCTTGATAATATTGAACATTTACTGCAAAAGCGTGTTGATGGTTTACTGGCTATGTGCACTGAAACTTATTCAATTCCAAAGCAGATATTTGCTCGATATCCCAAGCTTCCTATAGTGATGATGGATTGGAAACCATTCGATGGTATGTGTGATATTATTCAAGATAACTCTTTTTTTGGTGCCATGATTGCTACACAATATCTGATTAAGCAAAACTACAAACAGATAGCTTGCATCACTGGTCCTTTAAATAATACTCAAGCTCAATCTCGCCTACAAGGATATCGCCAGGCTATGCAAGATGCTAATTTAGAAATTTTAAGAAAGTATGAAGCGCAAGGTGACTTTCAATTTGCATCAGGAATTGTTGCTATGCAAAATTTATTAGAACTATCTATTCCCCCCCAAGCTGTGTTTTGTTCTAATGATGCTATGGCTATTGGTGCTTATCAAGCACTTTATCAAAATGGCCTTGAAGCAGGAAAAGATATTGCAATTATTGGTTATGATGATATTGAAATTGCACAATATATGACGCCACCTTTAACTACCATCCATCAACCAAAAGAAGAATTAGGGCAATTGGCTGTTGAAACATTATTAAATCGATTTCATAACCCTACAGATTCACTCCATACATTAACTTTAACACCTACATTAATTAAACGTTTGTCTGCTTAGTAAACATTATAAAAGTAGATCATTGAATGAATTTTGTAATTGTTTTCTAAAATAGAAAAAAAGCACCTTATATTAAGGTGCCTTTTTATATTATAAATATGTTAAATAATAGATGATTAACTCATTCCGTATTGTTTTAATTTTTTGCGAAGTGTACCGCGGTTGATACCAAGCATATTTGCTGCTCGAGTTTGATTGCCACGTGTATATTGCATAACCATATCAAGGAATGGATGTTCAACTTCAGCTAACACTAATTCATAAAGATCTGTAGGATCTTCACCATTTAATTGAGATAAATAGTTTTTTAAAGCTTGCTTTACGGAATCTCGTAATGGCTTTTGTGTTATTTGGTCCTGAGAATTTACAGTTGTAAATTTAAGTGCTGCAGCTGTAACGCGTTGTTCTGACATAGTATTCTTAACTCTTTGGGTTGTTTCTAATTTGACTAAAAAATGCTTTTAGAGTGTTTACTTGCTCACTTGTATTGCTAAGTACACTAAATAAGCGCCTGAATTGATCGCTGTCAGCATAATTCTTGGTATACCAATTTACATGCTTTCTGGCAATCCTTAATCCTTTGTATTCTCCATAAAATTGATAAAGTTCATCAAGATGTGACAATACAACTTGTTCTACTTCATCAATACTTTTATTTTTCTGTAACTGTCCATGTGCTAAATAGAATGCAATTTCTTCAAATATCCAAGGTCGCCCCTGTGCCGCTCGGCCGATCATTATAGCATCAGCTTGCGTATATTGAAAAACATCTTTTGCCTGTTCAGGTGTACAAATATCCCCATTGGCAATTACAGGAATTGTAACTTTTTCTTTAACTGCCTTAATAGAATCATATTCTGCCACACCATTGAATAAGCAAGCACGTGTTCTTCCATGAATAGTAATTGCCTTTATGCCACAGTCCTGTGCAATTTGTGCGATTTCTATGCAATTTCTATGATCTTTATTCCATCCAGTCCGCGTTTTTAATGTTACCGGAACATCAACTGCACCGACAACTTTCTGCAAAATTTTTTTAATAAGTTCTGGATACTGCATTAAAGCAGATCCTGCCAATTTTTTATTGACCTTTTTAGCTGGGCACCCCATATTGATATCAATCAATTGGGCGCCATGTTTAACGTTAAATTCTGCAGCTCTAGCCATTTCGTCGGGATCAGAACCAACAATTTGTACTGCACGAACACCAATATCCTCGCTTGCAATCATCCGCAGAGCTGATTTATCGGTATGCCAAACATCCGAATTTGCTAAAAACATTTCTGAAACTGTCATACCAGCACCAAACTGATAGCACAAATTACGAAATGGTTTATCGCTGATTCCAGCCATTGGTGCAGCAATTAAATTATTTTTTAATTTAATCTCACCAATGCTAAGCAAATTAAGGCCGGCTATATTACGCATTTTTTCTCTAACTTAAAAGGGGGTAACGTTATTTTTTTAATTTTTTTTACCAGTGATGCGGCACCACTCTTCCTGTTCAACAACAGGATCTAATGTAAAATGAGGTTGATAAGCCATGCAAACACTCGGTGATTGAGTCGCTAAAATACCCGATAAGCCTAGCTTACCTTGTGGTTTTATTAATTTACTTATATGTGGTTCAAGCTCTTTTAACGGACCGGCTAAAATATTGGCAACGAGGATATCTGCTTGTAAATTATCAGGGATATCTTTTGATAAATAAAGTTCTAACCTTTCGCTGACATCATTACGCTGCGCATTGTCACGGCTAGCTTGAATAGCTTGAGGATCGATATCGATACCAATTACTCGCTTTGCACCTAATTTAAGTGCTGCAATTGCTAAAATACCAGACCCACAACCGTAATCAATTACTAATTTATCTTTCAGATCTAAGCTATCCAACCAAGTTAAGCATAATGCCGTTGTGGGATGAGTGCCCGTACCAAAAGCTAAACCAGGATCTAACATAACATTGACTGCGTTTGTATCGGGTACATCACGCCAACTTGGACAAATCCAAAGTCGCTTACCAAATTGCATAGGATGAAAGTTATCCATCCATTCACGTTCCCAGTCTTTATCTTCTAGTTGTTCAATCTTATAAGAATATTGAGCAAGATTTAGTATAGATTTTAATTCATTGATATCTGTTTGAGCATCATATAGGCCAATGACATCGGTATTACCCCAAAGTTTAGTTTCACCGGGTAATGGTTCAAATACAGGAGTATCATAAGTATCTTGAAATGTGACAGATACTGCGCCTGATTCTTCTAATTGCTCGCTAATTTGTTCGGCAATATCACTAGTTGTATTAATTTTGAGTTGAATCCAAGGCATAATTTTTCCTTTTATTGCCAAACATATTGGCTATAATAAAAACAATAAATCCAATAGTTAAAGATGGTATTATTGGGTGGAGAGATAATAGTTTAATATCATAACTTGCTAATAATGTATAACTCACAGCGCCAGTTAACATTGAGCAAAGCGCCCCTGTAGCGTTAGCGTTTTTCCAATATAACCCAAGCACTAACGGCCATAGAAAAACAGCTTCAAGCCCTCCAAAAGCAAGTAAATTTAACCAAATAATCATGTCAGGAGGAGTCCATGCAGCTAAAATAAGCAATCCACCAAAAATATAAGTGATAGTGATTGATATATGAGTGAGAAATTTATCGCTAAAATTAACATGAGGTTTGATGCTTAAAAATAGATCTTTAATAAGAACTGATGATACTTGTAATAACTGAGCATTAATAGTGGACATGATCGCAGCAAGAGGTGCCGCCAAAAAGATACCTGCTGCAAAAGGAGGTAATACATTTATGATCAATGTCGGCACTATTTGATCTGGAATTGTTAAATCACTAATAATAGCTCGGCCTAAAGCGCCAGATAAATGCATGGTTAGCATAATCACAGAAACAACAATAGTACCAATAATAATTCCTTGATGCACGGCTTTGCTATCTTTATAGGCCATACAACGCACTGCTGTATGAGGTAAACCAACCACACCAAAACAAACCAATATCCAAAATGATGCCATAAACGGCAAGTCCATGAAATTATTGGGCCCTTGTGGTGTTAAAAGTGCAGGATCAATTTCCATTAATCGATCAACTATTGTCGTAATTCCTCCGCCTGCATAGATAATCGCACCAAGTAATAATATTGCGCCAATAATCATTACTAAACCTTGAAATGCATCATTCAAAATGCTGGCTCTAAAACCGCCAAATGCGGTATAAACAACAGTACCAATACCAAATATTAATAGCCCAGTATGATAAGGAATACCTACTGATGATTGTAGTAATCGAGCCCCGCCGACAAATTGTACTGTCATAGCACCAATAAATGCAACGACAAGAGCAATACTTGCAAACCAAACAATGGTCCTACTTTTATAGTGTGCATAAAGCATATCACTTAGTGTTATTGCATTATATTTTCGCGCTAAAATGGCGAATTTTTTACCTAAAATACCAAGTGAAAGTAATACGGTTGGAACCTGAATCATTGATAAAAGTACCCAACCAAGACCATATTTATATGCTGCTCCAGGACCGCCAATAAATGAACTTGCACTAATATATGTTGCAGCAAGTGTCATCGCAAGTAGAAAGCCACCCATTGTGCGATTACCAATAAAATAGTCAGTAAATTGATTAACTTTTTTTCGTTTTACATAAGCATAAATTGATAACGCGAAAACAAAAATAAGATAGATGACAAGTGGTAAAATAATATCAAAATGCATTGTTTAATCACTTAGTTTGTTCTAATAACATATTTTTAAATTGAAATTTTACAATTACCCAACACAGTAATATAAAACCCAAAGGTACCATGATACATGACAGTTCAAACCATAATGGCAATCCTAAAAATCCTATTTTATCACTAACGCAGTAAGCACAAACGATCCATCCTAGAAGATAAATAAAAGTTAACAATAACGAAAGTTTGGCTTCTTTATTTGCTTGCAGATATCGAGCATCCATATTGGTTTATTGATGAATTGAGGGTGGCTTAGATTAAAAGAAAGTACTTAACTTAGCAAGAGTATTGCGATTTATGCAATATTGTATTTTAAATATATCAATTTTAGCAATATTAAAATTACTATATAGTGGTTGATGTCGATTATAAATAACTCAACGCTTGGAGAGAATAATGTCAAACTATTTTAATACCCTAAATTTACGTGAAAAATTAGAACAACTAGGTCAATGCCGTTTTATGGCTCGTGATGAATTTGCATCTGAAGCTGATTTTTTAAAAGGTAAAAAGATTGTCATAGTAGGTTGTGGTGCACAAGGACTTAATCAAGGTCTTAATATGCGAGACTCGGGTTTAGATATATCTTATGCTTTACGTAAAGAAGCCATTGCTGAAAAACGAGCATCTTGGAAAAAAGCAACTGAAAATGGTTTTAAAGTAGGAAGTTATGAAGAATTGATTCCAACTGCTGATCTTGTTATTAATTTAACTCCAGATAAGCAACATTCTGCTGTTGTGCAAGCAATCCAACCACTAATGAAACAAGGCGCAGCACTTGGCTATTCACATGGTTTTAATATTGTTGAAGTAGGCGAAAAGATCCGTTCTGATATTACCGTTGTTATGGTAGCACCTAAATGCCCAGGAACTGAAGTGCGTGAAGAGTATAAACGTGGCTTTGGTGTACCGACCCTGATCGCCGTTCATCCAGAAAACGATCCGAAAGGTGAAGGTTTAGCTATTGCTAAAGCATGGGCAGCAGCAACAGGTGGACATCGTGCAGGTGTTTTACAATCTTCATTTGTTGCTGAAGTTAAATCAGATTTAATGGGTGAACAAACAATTCTTTGTGGTATGTTGCAAACTGGATCTTTACTTTGTTTTGATAAACTGGTTGCTGATGGTGTTGATCCTGCTTATGCGTGCAAATTACTCCAATTTGGTTGGGAAACAATCACTGAAGCGTTAAAACAAGGCGGAATTACCTTAATGATGGACCGATTATCAAATCCAGCTAAATTAAGAGCTAATGCTTTAGCAAAAGAATTGAAAGTGATCATGACTGATCTTTATCGCAAACATATGGATGATATTATATCTGGTGAATTTTCATCGACCATGATGAAAGATTGGGCAAATGATGATGTTAACCTACTTAAATGGCGTAAAGAAACCGGCGAAACCGCATTTGAAAAAGCAGCTGAATATCAAGGAAAAATTGATGAACAAGCTTACTTTGACCAAGGTGTCGTGATGGTTGCGATGGTTAAAGCTGGTGTTGAACTTGCATTCGAAACTATGCTTGAGTCAGGCATTTTACCAGAATCAGCTTATTATGAATCGTTACATGAATTACCACTCATTGCTAATACTATTGCGCGTAAACGTCTATATGAAATGAATGTGGTAATTTCTGACACAGCTGAGTATGGTAACTATCTATTCGCTAATGCCGCTGTACCGCTATTAAAAGAAAAATTTATGCCAATGTTACAACCGGGTGATCTTGGTAAAGCAATTCCTGAAGGTAGTGTTGATAATGCTCAATTACGCGATGTAAACGAAGAAATTCGTAATCATCCAATAGAAGCAATCGGTCGCAAACTACGTAGTTATATGACTGATATGAAACGTATTAATGTTGCAAGCTAAACCATAATTTATGACTAAATAAAAGGGTGCTGAAAAGCACCTTTTTTTATGCGTAGAATTTTCCATAAAAATTGATCCAAAAGGATCTAAATGGATCTTAAGTAGATCTAACTTAGATTTTTTGGATCCTTTTATTTGTTATTTAAAATTTTTAAAAATTATATAATTAAATAATTTTTATTTTAAATTTTTATTTATTTTTTATCTAAGTTATGTTATCTTTTTGACTAAATTTAGTTCAATTAACGAGGATGATACATCAATGAAAATGGCTTTTCGGCCGACTGATTGTTGGCGTTGGTATTTTGACAGCGAATACGATAGCCTAATGCTTGAAGTTTCATCTGAAATGTTATTCCGTTCTTGTTATCCAAGTAAAATGTTAATTCCTGATGTTTTTGATGAATTTCCATTTTCTGTTAGCGATGCAACATCTTATTATCAATTTCATGATAGTTGCCAGTCGCTTAATTTGTCTGACTCACAAAAAATTGAATTATCCATTAATGCTATTGTTGCGGCTAATTTTTTAAAACCTCAAATGCCTAAAAGCTGGTATTTTTCTCAACAGCCAATGTTATATACTCCTAAAATAGCTGATATTGTTGAGGTAAATTTACAAGAGGGGGGGCAAAAGGTTTGTTTGATGGTTGTTGAAGCTGGGAAAAATGCATCACTTTGTGTTATTGCACAGCCTTCGTTTATTGCAATGAACAAAACTTTTTATTTTGCCGAAGCGATTAAAGTTATGAATGACCGATTGCAGCCTATGTCGCAACCTTTATCTGAAAAGATGGGAACGGTAGAACATTTTGAATTAGAAGCTATTTCTTAATAGCAAAAATCGAAATAAGTAGAATAGTTGACATATCAGCTTCCTCCTTTTTTGGATGATTCGATAGTAATATCTCCTTTAGGAATGCAGCTACAGGCTAAAATTCGATTATTACGTTTTATAGCTGACTGAGTTAATGCACTTATTTCTCCCTTTTTCAAAACAACTGAGCAACGCCCACAAACACCCGAACGACAGGAATAAGGTAATGCTATTTTATGTTGTTCTAACTGCTCTAAAATGGTTTGCTTATTATTACCTTTAATAGTTTTATCTTCAAAAGTAATTGTGCAAAGTTGTGTTTCAGTTTTTATTTCTGGTGGAAAGGTTTTTATATAGTTTTTGGCTACTTGCCTTTCCAATATCTCTATTTTATCGTGAATCGAAATAGTGCCATGATTTCGGGCAATCATATTCATACCAAAATCAATTTGGCCTTGCTCATCAGCTCTAAAATATCGTAATGTATTAAGCGGTTCATTATTGGTAAATGGTTTTGATGAATTGACATCAATTGTTGTTAGCACACAGCGAGTACAAGGTTTAACAATATCAAAAATTACCTCGCCAATTTTGATTGTCTTCCAACCATCTTCAGCAAAAGGGATTGCTCCTTGAATAATAATATTACCTCGAAATTGCCTAATATCTAGTTGTTCAGGGCATTGATGTTGTAAATAATTAAATGAAGCCTTGTTTAATAACAAATAAGGATAACCATCAGCAAAACTAACAGGTACTTCTGGGTAGCGTTTTGTTCGACGAGTTAATTGTTGACCAACCCATCGCAATTGCACGTCTTTGTGTAAAATTTGGCTGAAAAATTGATTTACTCGTATGGGAGCAATTTGCGAAGTGAAATGATTTCCCCAAATTTCGGTCGGCTCATTACTTAATGAAAACTCATCAAGATTGAATTTTATCATTTTTGTCGAAGATAGCGAAACGTATACTTCATTTTTTACTATGGATGTTTTGAATTTCAAAAGTTCAGGGTATTGCCTTGCAGTAATGAATGAACCATTGGGTTCACTAAGCATCAAAATACGATCGTGTGCAAAGCCCCCATCTCCAGTATTTGCCTTTGTTAGCGGTATGCCTTGCATCGATTTTATTGGATAGATATAGATCTGATCAATGGAAATCATAATAAATTAAATTAATTATCAATATGTTAGTATGATTATATACTTAATGCTTAATAATTTATATAGTTAAACCTCTAACTTTGTGTAGCTAATCTCTACAATATAATAAAACGTTTTTCCATTTGGGGTGATAACGGTTATTTCATCATCAACTTTATGCCCTATTAATGCTCTTGCTACAGGGCTGTTGATGGATATCCAATTTTTTTTAGGATTAAACTCATCAGCCCCCACAATGCGATAAACGTGTAGATTTCCATTTTCATCTTCTAACTTTATCCATGCGCCAAAAAATACTTTACCCTCTTGTCTTGGATCTGGATCGATAATAGTCAATGATTCTAATCGCTTGGCAAGAAAACGAACTCGTCTATCGATCTCTCTAAGTCTTCGTTTACCATAGATATATTCGGCATTTTCACTCCGATCTCCAAGCGCTGCAGCATCTGATACCGCTTGGGTAACTTTAGGCCTTTCTTCTTTCCATAAATATTTTAGCTCACGATCGAGTGCTAAATAGCCCTCTCTTGTTATATAATTAGCTTTTTGCATGTTGAAGATAAATTCCGTTAATTGACAAAATATTCAGAGATACCATGGTAAATAATCAAATTAGTCATATTATAGCTGGTGAACTTATAGTAAAACCAGAACAAGTTTTAGCTGCGATTCAATTATTAGACGAAGGCAGTACTGTTCCATTTATTGCGCGATATCGAAAAGAAGTTACTGGTGGGCTTGATGATACCCAATTACGTAATTTAGATAGCCGATTGAATTATCTGCGTGAGCTTGAAGATCGTAAACAAACAATTTTAAAGTCGATAGAAGATCAAGGTAAATTAACGCCAGAATTAAGTGAACGTATTGTATCAACGTTGAGTAAAACCGAACTTGAAGATCTTTATTTGCCATATAAACCTAAGCGCCGTACTCGAGGTCAAATTGCGATTGAAGCTGGGCTTGAACCGCTTGCTGATGACTTATGGCAAAATCCTTTATTAAATCCAGAAATCGAAGCAGAAAAATATCTCAATATAGATAAAGGTATCACTGATACAAAATCAGCATTAGATGGTGCTCGTTATATTTTAATGGAAAAATTTGCTGAAGATGCGACATTACTGGCAAAAGTACGTCATTATCTTTGGAATAACGCTCATTTAGTTTCACAAGTGGTGAGTGGCAAAGAAGACGAGGGGGCAAAATTCCGAGATTATTTTTCGCAAAGCGAACTTATTTCTAAAGTTCCATCTCATCGTGCATTAGCTATGTTCCGAGGGAGAAATGAAGGCTATTTACAGCTCTCGTTAAATGCCGATCCACAATTTGAAGAGCCACCAAAAGAAAGCTATTGTGAACAAATTATTACTGAATATTTAGGTGTCCATTTTGATGATCAGCCTGCGGATAAATGGCGTAAAGCCGTTATTAATTGGACATGGCGCATTAAAATTTTAATGCACATGGAAACCGAATTAATGACAACATTACGAGAACGCGCCGAAGAAGAAGCGATTAATGTATTTGCTGCCAACTTGCATGATATGTTAATGGCAGCTCCGGCGGGTATGAAAGTGACTATGGGTATGGATCCAGGGTTACGTACTGGGGTCAAAATAGCGGTTGTTGATGCAACTGGCAAATTAGTTGCGACTGAAACAATTTATCCACATACTGGGCAAGCCGATAAAGCTGCTATGATGGTGGCAACACTTTGTATCAAGTACCAAGTTGAATTAGTTGCTATTGGCAATGGTACGGCTTCGCGCGAAACTGAGCGTTTTTATCTTGATGTTCAAAAAAAATACCCAGAGGTCAAAGCGCAAAAAGTGATTGTTAGCGAAGCTGGAGCGTCAGTGTATTCAGCATCCGAACTTGCGGCGCAAGAGTTTCCTGATCTTGATGTATCAATTCGAGGTGCGGTATCTATTGCTAGGCGTTTACAAGACCCATTGGCAGAACTTGTTAAAATTGATCCTAAATCAATAGGTGTTGGTCAATATCAGCATGATGTAAGCCAAACTCAGTTAGCTAAAAAACTTGATGCAGTTGTTGAAGATGGTGTAAATGCCGTTGGTGTTAATTTGAATACCGCCTCAATGATGCTACTTGCACGCATTGCTGGACTAAATAAAGTGATTGCCCAAAATATCATTGATTGGCGTAATGAAAATGGACAATTTACCGACCGTAAGCAGTTATTAAAAGTATCACGCTTAGGTCCTAAAGCATTTGAGCAGTGTGCTGGTTTTTTACGGATTATGGATGGTAAAAATCCACTTGATGCATCAGCGGTTCATCCAGAGGCTTATCCTGTCGTAGAGCGAATTTTAGAAAAAAATCATAAATCATTAAAAGAGATTTTAGGTGATACAAATTACTTAAAATCGCTTAACGCAGTTGATTATGTTGATGACCATTTTGGCGTTCCAACTGTAACTGATATTATTAAAGAGCTTGATAAACCAGGACGTGATCCAAGGCCTGAATTTAAAACCGCTCAATTTGCTGATGATATCGAAACTATGGAAGATCTAAAAGTTGGCATGATTATGGAAGGCGCGGTAACCAATGTAACCAATTTTGGTGCTTTTGTGGATATTGGGGTGCACCAAGATGGTTTAGTGCATATTTCGGCACTCTCTGATAAGTTTGTTGACGATCCAAGAACAGTGGTAAAAGCTGGTGATATCGTTAAAGTGAAAGTGATTGAAGTTGATATTCCACGCAAACGTATCGCTTTATCAATGCGGTTAAATGATCCTGCTATTTCGAAAGCTGACAATCGTCAATCTATTAATAAAGGGAGCGTCAATAATACTCAAAAAACGCATACATCGTCTAGCGTCAATAATGCGATGGGTAATGCATTTGCTGCCGCGTTTAAAAAAAATAAATAAACAACATGTTAAAAATTAAGGGACGATTGTCCCTATTTTTTTATTAAAGTCCTTCCGATATATAGCTATTTTAATATTGAATATTATCAATATGATTTTTAGTTTTTTAGCAAAAATCATCTATAACAATCTGTCCAAATATTGATCTAGAACAGATAAGAAAAATGAGCAAACTTATCACCTTACCTAAATCATGTTACAATCAAAAATGGATTATTTCTTAAAAGATTTATCAGAAATAAAAGTAATAGGAAAAGGACTATCAAAAACAATGAAAAAATATTTTAATGTTGTTCCTCTGACATTATTGGTTATACTGTCAGGATGTGATAAAAGTAAAGTAAAATTAACGGAAGAAATTAAAGCAACACTGGAAGATCAAGACAAACCAATTTGTTTCTATCTAGGCAAAGTAACATTCCCTTACCTTAAAAAAGATCTCAGTTATCCAGCAAACGAACGATCGGAAGTGTGGATAAATAACGAGTTAAATCGGCGATTAGAAGTTTTTACAAGCTTAGGTTTATTAGACCGTTCATTAGATGCTAACAACCAAACCACAACCTATCAATTAGCTAAATTAAACAGCGACACAAAATTTAAAAAAGGTAGTTTTTGTTTTGGACAAGTGACTTTAGATAAACTATTTTTTTTAGGTATGAGCAATAATGTAAATTCATTTGCAACAGTCACTTATAATATTGAACAAATTCCTTCTTGGGTTAATAATGATATCTTTAAACAATATTTTTATGCTGGAGAGTTAGACGAAAATAAAAAAGATGCACATTTTGCCTATAGTTACCCTAAACTCATCGATGGGAAATTTCCAAATCAAATATCGTCTGATATTAAGTTAGCTAAATTGGTCAATGGTGAGTTTATCTTTGATAACGATGATTCAATAAGACAGTCATTTTTTTATAGTGAAGATGAAAACAAATGGGATCAGGAACATTTTACTTATGCATATTACGATAAAGAAAAAGTAGCAAAAATAAGAAAATATTTTTTTTCATATAATCGCATCATTAATGATTGGGGTATAGAATCAGATCCCGTATTATTTGCAAAAGCAAATCCTTCAGAAAATTTAGCTCGCTCAACTAACCAAGTTGTAATGTATTACTTTTTTGATCATGCCCTTACCCAAAATCGTATTAAGTCTGCAACAGGCAATATAAAAAACAAGTTATTGGGTCAATATCAACATTTGCTAGATAATGGCGGCAGCTCTGTTTTTGAAATGAATTTTGATGATAGTGGGTTAGTTACTTCTTTTGTTGAGACAACTAAAAGTTATAATTATGTACTGAAGCGTAGTATTGTTGCTTCTGACGATTTAGAAACAGAAAGAACGAGCTGGAAATTTTATGATTATTTTACCATGTCTTTGCCTAGCCTAAATCAAAACTATACGAATCCGTTTGCAACCGATAATTATAATAAAACCGATTTATTTGATATTTTCCAAACAGACTATAGAACAAAATTTGTTCAAAAAATGGGTGAGTTAGATAAACTTCGCTCAGTTTCTGTCGGCTACGATGATGAAGATAAGATACTATTTTTTGATAATAATATGACATTTCAATATAATAATAAAAATCAGTTGATTTCTAGAGTGATCGGTAATGAAACATATACTATGGAGTATAATAAACAAGGTCAGCTAATCAAATTAAAAAAATATGTTGATAACAACAAGAAAGCAACTCTTGAGTGTCAATTTTCTAAACATAACGAAAAAGGTGATTGGATAGTTAAAGAGTGTGATGACCACATGATAACTACACGAACTATTGAATATTATTAACAAATTTCATAATATTTTAATAAGTTACTAAATAAAAATCATTCAATATTAAACACTACAAAAAAACTGTAGTGCCAACAATAGGGTATAAACCTTGAACACGGCACTACAGCTATGTTAGCTTAGTTACGGTTACCGAATAATATGGTGATTATTCTCGAACAATGTATTGCTAATAAACATTTACGCTCAGGCATCCTTAAATATAATTTAGTTGTGTATAAATTGTGTTGGTTCATAATCAGATGCATTAATTGGCGAATGTTCCTCAAAATATTGTTTTACGACATCAGCATCTCGATAACCAGTATCCACATAAGTTGGTGAAGTATTGGTTATTGGATAACCATCACCGCCTGCAGCTAAAAAATCTAGTGTAGCAATACGATATGATTTTTGTAAATCAATGGGTTCATTTTTAATTTTTACATCTTTAATATTATCGCCAGATCGTGTTAGAGTGATATTTTTTAGGTGTGGATATCCACCCGAACCTTGTTTTTTATTGAGTGCTATTTTTAGGTAATCGATTAATTCGCTACCAGTCAATTCAAAATAAACAACATTATTACCAAAAGGCTCAACTTTTAGGATGTCGCGATAAGTAATATTGCCCTCAATTAACGAATCGCGAATCATGCCACCAGACATAATACCAATGTCAGCCTTGGTTTTTTCAACAAAAGCACTGAGTAACAACTGCCCCATATTACTTTGTTGATATCTTACAACACTGCGATCACCTTCAAGGCGACCGATTAATTCACCACTTTTAACCAGTAATTGTTGTTTACCTTGTTCTTGATAAGGTTTTAAATTTTCGAGTAATGTTTTATCTTGTAAGATCTCTTTAGTGTAATATTCAAGGCGTTTTGTCCCGTCACCATTATCTACTTCTTTTTTTAGATTGATTGGAATTAACTGGTAATTTTGTAAAGTTATTTTACCATTTAAAAAGACAAAATCAGCACGCCCAACATATTTACCCCATTCATGGGCTTGTACAATCCATGTGCCATTTTGTTTATCGGGTGCGCATGGGGTACCAGGTACATATTCGGTAATGCGTTTATTTGGGCTTGCCATACAAACGGGATTTTGCGAATGACCGCCGACAATCATATCTAATTCGCCACTTTGCAAGCCTCGGGCTAATTCAACATCACCCGGTGCCATCGAGCCATGTTCACCATTTTCGTAATGTCCCATATGTGTAACGGCAATAATCATATCTGGACTTTCTGTCTTTTTTATTTGGGCAATAACTTTTTGGGCTTCGGGTAATGTTTTTCGAAATTCAACGCCATCAGTATTTTTGGGAGAGGCTAAAAAAATTGTATCATCTGTGGTTAATCCAAATACTGCTACTTTAATGCCATTTAAATCAAACATTTTATAAGCATCAAAAACACGATTATCAGTACCTTTAAAGTAAGTATTGGCAGATAAAAATGGAAAATGAGCCCATTTTTGTTGCTCACGAATAACGGCTAAAGGGTGATCAAATTCATGATTACCCACCGCCATTGCATCATATCTAACTTCATTCATACCTAAAAAATCTGGTTTAGCTTGAAGTACATCAGATTCAGGAACACCGGTATTGATATCACCACCAGATAGAAGCAGCAACTTTCCACCTTTCGTGGCTACTTCCTTTCTTATTTCATCAACAACTGTTTTTTGTGCAGCAAGACCATATTCACCGATATCATTTTGCCAAAAACGACCATGGTGGTCGTTAGTATGTAAGATCGTAAATTGATAAGGCTTGTTTTTTTCCCAACTTGGTGTTGTTGATTGTATTGTTGAAGCAGCCGCTATAGCGTTAACTGAAAATAGCCCCAAAACAACAAGCAGTGATATTTTTTTATTCAAATTTGAGTTATACATGGTGCCTCCTAAATCCTTATTGCCAATGATTACTCAGTAATCACTTTATAAATCAATTGTGGTTCATTGGCACAATCACTAATAATAATATTGTCATACAATTTTTGCTTAATCGCATCAAGCTTATCTGTACTAGCATGAATGGTTAACAATGCTTCGCCTTCGGCAACTTGATCGCCCACTTTTTTATGTAACACGATTCCAACCGCTGGATCAATAATGTCATCTTTGGTTGCGCGCCCAGCGCCTAGTTGCATTGCCGCAATACCAATTTGATCTGCAATAATTTTTGATACATAACCTGATTTAAGAGCCGGTAGGGCAATTTGGTAAGGTGCACTAGCTAGTTTTTCAGGATGATCAACAATAGAACTATCACCACCTTGTGCTTCAATTAAAGTTTTGAACTTCTCGATAGCTTTGCCATTTTTAATGACTTCTTGAAGTTTTACTCTAGCTTCTTCCAAGGTTTTGGCTTTATTGGCAAGCACAACCATTTGGCTACCTAATGTTAAAACTAATTTAGTTAAATCAGCGGGGCCATGGCCTTGTAAAGTATCAATGGCTTCTTTTATTTCAAGCGCATTACCAATTGCAAAACCAAGTGGTTGTGACATATCTGAAATGATAGCCATGGTTCTACGACCAATTTGGTTACCGATATTAACCATTTCATGGGCTAATTTTTCGGAGTCGGCCATATCTTTCATTAGTGCGCCATCGCCAGTTTTGACATCTAGCACAATGGCATCAGCGCCAGCGGCTAATTTTTTGCTCATAATTGAGCTTGCAATAAGCGGAATAGAATTAACTGTCCCTGTTACATCCCGTAACGAGTATAGCTTTTTATCTGCTGGTGTTAAATTGCCAGATTGGCCAATCACGGCAAGGCCTTTATGATTAACTTGATTAATAAAATCTTGTTTACTTAATTCAATTTTAAATCCTGGAATAGACTCAAATTTATCGGTGGTACCACCGGTGTGCCCAAGTCCACGTCCCGACATTTTAGCCACAGGTACATCTAAGGCTGCAACTAAAGGGGCAAGCACTAATGTTGTTGTATCGCCCACGCCACCTGTTGAATGCTTATCCACTTTAATGCCTTTAATTGAAGAAAGATCTACTGTGTCGCCCGAATGCATCATTGCGCTGGTTAAATCTGCACACTCTTTTGATGTCATACCTTGATAGTAAATTGCCATTAATAAAGCACTAACTTGATAATCGGGGATTTTGCCGTTAGTGTAGTTTGTAATAAAAAATTGTATTTCCTCGGTTGATAACGCTTTTCCGTCGCGTTTTTTTTCAATAATATCAACAAATCTCATAACGATACTCTCTTATATTGATAATAGGGTGAATCTTTAATTGTTAAATCACCCTAAATGTAATAACTTAGTTAGGAAAATGATTAAGAATAAAT
Organism: Gilliamella sp. Pas-s95; assembly: GCF_009795795.1. Lineage (NCBI taxonomy): Bacteria > Pseudomonadati > Pseudomonadota > Gammaproteobacteria > Orbales > Orbaceae > Gilliamella > Gilliamella sp. Pas-s95. The sequence goes on from NZ_WTFC01000012.1 coordinate 50,589, forward strand.
TAGTCCAAATCACTTGGTGAAAAAGACCAAGGTAATAATTCTCCAACAGTGGTTTCCTGAATTTTACCGTTCATATTGGTCAAAATAACCGGCATATTTTTAGCACAAAACTCGCTAATAACTTGGCGACAAGCACCACAAGGTGAAATTGGTCCATCCGTATCACCAATTACCACCAATTTTTTGAACTTACGTTTACCTTCTGATACCGCTTTAAAAATCGCTGTGCGTTCTGCACAGTTAGTTAAGCCGTAAGAGGCATTTTCAACATTGCAACCTAAAATTGCTTCATCATCTTCAGTAATGAGCACTGCGCCAACTTGAAATTTAGAATAAGGTACATAAGCTTTAGAACGTGCTGCTTTAGCAAGCTCAATTAGTTTTTCTATTTTCATATTTATAAATCCTTTGGGGCATAATAATACTAATTAATTTTGGAGCTGAGTGTTAACCAATGATTGTAAATCAAGTCGATAAACCCCAAAACCTGAATCATCTTTTTCGATAAAGTGAATAGGGTATATTGAATGCTTTTCAATATAATCTTTAGCTTCATCAGTTGGTGATGATTCAAAACGAATATCCAAATTGGTATCGCTAGTAATTGGGGCAATTCGCCAATTATTGTCAACGGTAACCTCTACAGCGCCGTATTTTTGGGTGGTGTTGGTGATATAAGCTGAAAGAATCACTCTTAAATCATCAGGTGAATTAAATTTGACGTTTTTTTCACCTGTTCCCGGAAATATACCGCTATAAGCACGATAATTATTGGTGGCAATTAAAAATGTTTGGTTAGGATCAATCGGTTTTTGTTGATAAGTCAGACTATTAATTCTTTCTGATGAAGGGTTAATTAACTGACAATTTGCATCATAACGCGGTGGTTTAGTGACATCTATTTGATAATTCACACCATCAATGGTATCGAAATTATAAGTTCTAAATTTGTCCCAATTAATCAAATATTGTGGTTGAGATGAATGGGGATCGATTTGGTTATAGACACCCGCTGAGCATTCCAACCACTCTTTAACGTCTTTACCTGTCAATTTTATGGCAGACAAAATATTCGGATAAAGGTAGATATCTGCTGCATTTCTAAATGACAAATTACCTTTTTTAACATCAACAAAAGCGCTAGGATCATTTTTCCTGCCACCTGCTTTAAATGGTGCAATGGCCGATAAAACAGGTAATCCATCAAGGTCAGGGTCACCTTGAATAAATTGCTTAACGTAATCGATCTGCGCATCGCTAATAATTTGTAACGCTGAGCTATCTTCAACCAAGGCCAAATAACTAGTAATATCAGTTGAAACCTTACCAATTGGTTTGCCAACAAATTCACGCGTACCTTGGTGATCTTCGGTTAGAATATCAATAATTTTGGGGTCTGCTTCAACTAGTGCTTTTTTATTTTTGACATCATAAATCGGTCTAGCTTCAGATTTGCCTGACGTCACTTGCCAATTAGATTTATCGCCATCAAGCACTAAATCCACCACGCCCAAATGGCTACCCCAATGTCCGGGCATAACAGCTGGCACATGATTAATGTTACCTGTTTTAATATCGGTATTTGGTAATGATTTAAACTCCTCGCTTGGGAACACGCCATGGGCATGGCCAAACATAATTGCATCAATACCTTTAACTTGACTTAAATAATAAACCGAATTTTCGGCTAAAGCTTTATAAGGTTCAGAAGAAACACCCGAATGGGGAATGGCAATAATGATATTAGCGCCTTGCTTTTTCATTTCTGGAACCAAGTGCTTGGCTGTTTCGGTAATGTCTTTAACCACAACTTTACCATCAAGATTAAGTTTGTCCCATTGCATAATTTGTGGTGGCACAAAGCCAATATAGCCAATTTTTATTGTTTGTTTATTGCCGCTTCTATCAACGACGGGGGTATCGACAATAAGATATTGTTTAAAGAACGGCTTATTGGTTTTAGCATCATAGACATTTGCATTAACATAAGGGAATTTAGCACCTGAAAGGCTTTTTTGTAAAAATTCCAACCCAAAATTAAATTCATGATTACCAATATTACCAACAACATAATCAAGCGCATTGAGCGCCTTATAAACGGGGTGAATATCGCCATCGTTAAGGCCTTTATGCACTGCATAATCAGCCATTGGGCTACCTTGAATTAAATCGCCATTATCGACAAGCACACTATTTTTTACTTCACGTCTTGCTTGGTGAATCAAATTAGCAGTTTTGGCTAATCCAAAAGCATCGATGGATTGATCTTTAAAATAATCATAATTCATCATATTGCCGTGCAAGTCGGTTGTTTCAATAATCCTTAAATCAACTGTTGCAGCACATGCCGCGCCAGAAATAAATAGGGCTAAAAAGGTGAGGGGTAACTTAGTTTTTTTCATGCAAATCTCCTATTATTCTGACAACTAAATTAGTTAATTGGTATGGCCACCAACAATCTTTGGTATTCTAAAAAACGTTCAATAATTGCTGGGTGATATTTTGAGTCACTGATGCATGTTTCTAATAATTGCTTATCATCAGCTGTAAAATATGCTAGAACTTTGCCAATCAATTGATTTTTAACTGCGTTTTCAACAAATGCCGCCTGAACACCACAGAGCGTGATATCAAGCAATTCTAATCGTGAAAATGAGAAAATCGATTGGGCAATGTGATACTCTTTTTCGATATCAGTGCCAAAAATCCCTGCATCATCGGTATTTAGCGTAATGCGAACGCCTTGGTCATAAAGTTGCCTAATGGGGTGCTTATAAATATCGCCATGCAGCTCATTAACTAAAATTCGATTGCTTGTTAAGGCAATTTCAAGGGTGACTTTTTTATCGATCAGTTCACGAATAAGCACTTTGTCTTCAATGGCACGAATACCGTGCCCAATTCTATTTGCACCATGTTTAAGCGCTTGAATAATACTTTCGGCTGAATCTATTTCGCCTGCGTGATACGACTTTTTTAAATTAAGCTGAGCGGCTAATTCATGGGCGGCTTTAAAATCATCAAAATGGCCTGCTTTTTCATTACCTGCGATATTGAAACCGGTAATCAACGGATGAGGGTTATTTTGAATAAATTGCAGAGTATCATAAACCACATTCGCACCAAGATGTCTAACACCAATTACATGGTATCGCACAGTAATATCATATTGCTGACTAACGTCAATAATAGCCTTATCCATCTGCTTTAGTGTTTGGTGAAATCTATCTTGATTCCAAACAACTTGCCCGTCGTGGGATGGTGTTGCGCAGATATGAAAAGGGGAAATAAACAGCTCGCAATAAATTAACCCTTGCTTAGCGTTTCTAAAAAGAAAATCATAAGTAATATCGTAATAATCTTCAGGATTTTTTAGAAAACTAGAAACGATATCATACGTTTTAATAAACTCTTCAAACTTAGATTCGTCGTACGAATATCTACCATTTTTATACTCATTAGCATCATATTGGCCCGGTAGATAACATAAAGTTGTAGGGAACGGAATATTGTTTTTTTGGGCTAACTGGCGAGCCATCATTGGGGTAATACTCCCTTCAATGTGCTCATGTAATATGACTTTGGGTATTATTTGATTTTTCATTAGAAATTTAATCTATTTAAATAAGCTAAATGGGCTCTGGTAATAATGACATAAAAACACTTATCAAAAAGCTCAAAATAGCATACTAACATTGTGAATTATAAATTCAGTTAGTGTACCTTGATAAGATACCTTTCAGCCATTTATTTTGCATTACTGATTTATTTTTTGTGTGGTAAATCATATTTTTAAAGCTGACTGATTGATAATCAAAAAGGCAACAACCTATATTGTTGCCATTATATTGGTAGTGCTAAATTTAACCTACCACACAATAAATGATTAATTAATAGCTTGAGCTGTTTCTTTGTTTGAATGTTCGTTTTTAAAAATCAACATAAACACAATAGCTAAAACTAAAGCATAACCTGAAAAAACAAGCCAAACAGCATGCCAATTTACGGTTTTTCCTGAAGTATAATAATCGACCACAAAACCACTAGCCATTGTTCCCAAGTAAGCACCGATTCCATTAGTCATCATCATAAATAGCCCTTGTGCACTATTACGGATATCTGGCGAAACCGTTTTTTCAACATACATCGAGCCTGAAATGTTATAGAAGTCAAAGGCACAACCATAAACAATCATTGATAGAAGTAATAATACAAAACCGAAAGGAGAAGGATCGCCGTAAGCAAATAGTCCAAAGCGAGCAACCCAAGCAAATATACTAATTAACATAACATATTTAATACCAAGGCGCTTCATAAAAAACGGTACAAATAAAATAAATATCACTTCTGAAATTTGTGAAATAGAAAGTAATACAGCAGGATATTGAATTGCTAAACTATCTTTGAATTCTGGAATATCATCAAAACTATGCAAAAATGAATTACCGAAGGTATTGGTAATTTGTAAAATACCGCCTAAAAAAGCTGCAAATAGAAAAAAGATAACCATTTTAGGTTGTTTGAATAATACAAACGCATCTAACCCCAATGAGCTAATAAGTGATCTTTTTTTATCTGTGTTTTGTGATGTCGAAATAAATGGAAGTGTTAATGAATACAAACTTAGTAAAAGAGAACCCGCAGCGGCGATATAAAGTTGTATATTGCTAGCTTCTAATTTCAAAAAGCTAACTATCCACATTGCAACGATGAAACCGATAGTACCATATATCCTAATTCCCGGAAACTGAGTAATAACATCAAGTCCTTGAGAATTCAAACATGAATAAGAAATTGAATTTGAAATAGCGATGGTAGGCATAAAGGCTAAACAGTGAATTAACATGACAATTGTCATCATTAACGGTGATGTAACAGATGCAGCAATAATTAGTGTTATAGCACCAATTAGGTGACAAAGAACATAAAGGCGATTGGCTGGTATCCATCTATCGGCAACAATACCGAGTAAACTTGGCATAATTAGTGAAGCAATGGCCATCGATCCATATACAGAAGCTACCTCAATACCAATAAAATTTAATTGATGCTCAAGATAATAATTTAAGGTGATTAACCAGCTTCCCCATATAAAAAATTGCAGAAAAAATATTATTTTAAGTTGTAACTTGGTGTTCATTTTGTTTCCTTATTAAACAAGATTTTTATAACCTACTACACATAAATATGAATAATGCATTTTAAAACTGTTACCGCTATCAGTATTGATTAGCTAAAAAAAAATGGCAGTTATTCTGCCATTTTTAGTTTCAGTTTTGATTTAATAATACCGACTCTAGTGCAACGGTAATCATTTCTTTAAAGCCTAATTGTCTTTGCTCTGCCGACATTGCTTCACCTTTTCGAATATGATCCGAAACCGTGCAAATGGCCAGTGCTTTAGCGCCATATTCGGCAGCAACCCCATAAATTCCAGCCGCTTCCATTTCAACACCTAAAATATTATATTTTTCCATTACGTCAAACATATCAGGCTCAACGCTATAAAAAAGATCGGCAGAAAAAATATTACCCACTTTCACATTTACACCTAACTTTTTAGCTGCATTAACGGCATTACAGGTCAAATCAAAATCAGCGATAGCGGCAAAATCATGATTTTTAAAACGTAAGCGGTTAACTTTTGAATCGGTACATGCGCCCATTCCAACAATAACATCACCCACATTAACATTAGGGCTAATTGCACCACATGAACCAATACGAATAATGTTTTCAACACCATAAAATTTAATCAGTTCGGTTGCATAAATAGAGCAAGATGGAATACCCATACCATGCCCCATAACTGAAATTTTTTGGCCTTTATAATAACCCGTAAAACCTAACATCGATCTTACATTAGTTACTTCTTGGGCATTTTCTAAAAACGTTTCTGCAATAAATTTTGCTCGTAGTGGATCGCCAGGCATTAAAACGGTTTTTGCAAACGCATTATCAATGGCATTAATATGCGGGGTAGACATTAACTTCTCCTGATATTTATTACTAAGTCGGTATGACTCAAACTTAAACTACTTCTTTTTTATAAACGATTTACCGTAATCCATTGGCGATAAATCAAAATAATCGGCAACACTTTGTCCAATATCGGCAAATGTTTCACGATGACCTAAAGATCCTACTGGCACACTGTCGCCATAAACAATGACAGGAATATGTTCACGAGTATGATCGGTACCAGCCCAAGTTGGATCGCAGCCGTGATCGGCACTGATAATAAGCAGATCGCCGGGCTCAATGAGTTCTAACATTTCAGGAAGACGACGATCAAAATATTCTAACGCAGCAGCATAACCCGAAACATCACGACGGTGACCATAAGAAGAGTCAAAATCGACAAAATTGGTAAAGACAATGGTATTATCTTTAGCTTGTTTGATTTCTTCAAGTGATGCATCAAACAGGGCTTCAAGACCGGTTGCTTTTACTTTCTTGGTGATCCCAACGTGGGCATAAATATCGGCAATTTTACCAATTGACACGACCGTACCGTGTTTTTCGTCAACAAGCTTTTTAATCATCGTTGGTGCTGGTGGTTCAACAGCAAGATCGTGACGGTTACCTGTACGTACAAATTCGCCCGGTTTTTTACCTACAAATGGCCTTGCAATAACACGGCCAATATTGTAATTACCCTTATTTAGTTCATCGCGAGCAATTTCGCAAACTTCATAAAGTCTATCTAAACCAAAAGTCTCTTCATGACAGGCAATTTGGAATACTGAATCGGCAGAAGTATAAAAAATTGGCTTATTAGAAGCCATATGCTCTTCACCCAATTCATCAAGAATAACGGTGCCAGATGAATGACAATTGCCAAGGTAACCGGGGAGTTTAGCGCGAGAAACGATTTTATCTAACAGATCTTGAGGAAAGCTGTTGGTGGTATTGGTAAAATAGCCCCAATCAAACAGCACGGGCACGCCGGCGATTTCCCAATGTCCTGACGGCGTATCTTTACCGGAAGAAATTTCGCTCGCATAGCCGTAAGAGCCAATAATTTCGCCTTCAGTTTGCATGCCTTTTGGGTAATAGCCAGTTGATTCGTACGCTGCTTCGATTAAACCTAATTTACCTAAATTTGGCAATTTTAATGGCCCAGTGCGACCTTGTTCCGCTTTACCTAAAGCGCAAGCTTCAGCAATATGGCCTAAAGTGTTAGCTCCTTCATCGCCATATTTTTTGGCATCTTCAGCACCGCCGATCCCAAACGAATCTAGGATCATAATAAATACTCTTTTCATAATATCCTCTAACTGATAAACAACACTTAAGTCAAGTACAATAGATATAATCAATCACAGCTAATTAAATACCGACGACTATTTTTGGGCTAACAGTAATTCATAAAACTATTACTCGTATAGTTGCTATATATAATAGCAAAAAACAAAAAAGATTTAAGCATTGCTTTAATCGAATAGTTGAATATTTGTATAAATAATGTTGTTAATTTGATCTGGCTCATGCTTTTTATAAAAAATAACATCTTTTTAGTAAAATACAGACAACAGCAAATTTATAAAAAAATTCAAATGCATTCATGACCAAATAAATCATCAAATAACAGCAACCCTGTGATAATATAGAAAGCAAGTACAATAGAGCCCAAATCATAACAATAACAGATAAAATCGAATTACACTTGGGTGTCTACTTTCACAAAATAAAGGTAGTGATTATTAATGAAACAAAAAATTCCTAACACATTTGGTCTAGCTGTTTTTGCTCAAAAAGTTATTACTGTCACAACTGTCGAACAATTACAACAAATTTGGCAAGATAACTCGCCGCATTTACCGATTATGATTATTGGTGAAGGCAGTAACACGCTTTTTACCTGTGATTTTGATGGTATTGTAATTGTTAACCGCATCAAAGGCATCACAATGACCGAAACCGACCAAGCGTGGCATTTAAAAGTTGGCGCAGGTGAAATTTGGCACGATATTGTATTGCAAACGATAGAACAAAATATATCAGGGCTTGAAAACCTCGCATTAATTCCGGGGTGTGTTGGTTCGGCTCCTATTCAAAATATTGGTGCTTACGGGGTTGAATTTCAGAAAGTAGCTGATTATGTAGAACTGCTTGAGCTTGCCACAGGTAACATCATCACAGTTACCGATGGTCAATATGGTTACCGTGAAAGCATCTTCAAAAAAGCATATTTGCAAGGTTATGCGGTTATCAATGTTGGTATTAAATTACCCAAACAGTGGCAACCAGTATTAACTTACGGTGAATTACGCAACTTTGATCCCCAACATGTCACACCACAAATGGTCTTTAATAAAGTATGCGAAATTCGCCGCAGTAAATTGCCCGATCCTAAAGTGCTTGGCAATGGGGGAAGCTTCTTTAAAAATCCTGTGATCGACAAAATTGAGGCAGACAAATTACTTGAAATTTACCCAAACATGCCAATATATCCACAAGTTAACGGGCAAATAAAATTAGCCGCAGGTTGGCTTATCGATCAGTGCGGTCTAAAAGGCTATCAAATAGGCGGAGCGGCTGTGCATCAACAACAAGCGCTCGTATTAGTCAACAAAAATCAAGCAACAGCACAAGATGTGGTTGAATTAGCTCGTTATATAAAAAAATGTGTATTACAAAAATTCTTGGTGAGTTTATCACCAGAAATCCGATTTATCGGCAACAAGGGCGAAATTGAAGCGGACAGTTATTTGTAATTAACTCAAAATTATCATTGTCCGCAAAACATAACCCATAAATTATATGCGATAACATTATGAAACATTCGTATTCATTTCCTATTTTATTGATAAGTTTACTTTTTGTGACTATCTCGCTGTCAGCACTTAACACACAAGTACCATTGTGGTTAGTGCGTAACGAGTTTTCGCTGGGTCAAATTGGTCTTGTGGGATCAAGTTATTTTACTGGTAACTTGATTGGCACTATTTTTGCCAATTGGTTTATTAGTAGATTTAATGCTCGTCACACTTATACCTATAGTTGTATTATTTTTGCCATAGCAACTATTGGCTTAAGTTTTTCAATAAATTTTTATAGCTGGATAATGTGGCGCTTTTTTATTGGCATTGCTTGCGCTGTCACGTGGGTGGTGATTGAAAGTTGCATATTACTCACTGGTCCAGTACATACACGTGGAAGGATGCTTGCAATTTATTTAACCACTTATTATTTAGGCACGGTTCTGGGGCAAGCTTTGTTACAGTATTTTCCACAAGATGTACTGTATTTTGGATTGGTTATTATGTTACTAATGGGGCTTGCGATTTTATTTATTTTGCGCACACATTATAAACTACCAAAAAGGAAAAAAAGCAGCTTTAACATTATGCCAATGATATTGAATAAACCCTCGCGGCTTGGGTTAACTGGCTGCATTATTGCAGGTATGTTAATTGGATCGTTATATTCACTCTTACCGGCTTATTATTCACACTTAGGATATAGCGATATTCAAGTTGCTAATTGGATGATCCTACTGATTTTATCTGGCGTCATAGCACAAATGCCAGCCAATTGGTGTGCAGATAAATTTGGACGGCAGATTGTATTGCTAATTGAATCTTTGTTCATGTTAGTTGCATGTATCATGCTGATATTTAATTGGTTTAATGCATTAGCGATTATCTTATTAGGCGCAACGATTTACACCATTTATCCTATATCCATGGCTTGGGCTTGTTCGTGTGTTAAAAAGCAAGATATCGTCGCCATGAATCAAGCCATGCTCTTGACCAATACGTTAGGCAGTTTGATTGCCCCGGCGGTGATTGCCTTTATTATGGACAAAATGAATAATACCTATTTATTTGTCAGCTTTGCTATAATTTCGTTATACTTCATTGTGTTATTAATTAAAAAAAGAGGAACGGATGCGCAGCCACAAAAATCCACTTAAATTAATAGAAATACTCGCAGATGGCAAATACCATTCAGGTGAAGAATTAGCAACAATATTTGGAATAACACGCGCAGGCATCAATAAATACATCAAACAGCTGCGTGAGTGGGGAGTAGACTTAACTTCAGTGCAAGGCAAAGGCTATTGCTTGGCATCGCCACTTAATTTGCTCAACAAAAACAAGATTGATCAGCATTACCAATCCGATAGCCACTGTGAAATATTACCGATTATTGATTCAACCAACCAATATCTACTTGATCGAATCGGTCAATTAACATCGGGTGATTGCTGTGTGGCTGAATTTCAATCAAAAGCACGAGGTCGAAGAGGGCGAAAATGGTTTTCCCCTTTTGGAAGCAATTTATACTTCTCAATGTATTGGAAGTTAGAACAAGGCGTGGCCGCGGCAATGGGGTTAAGTTTGGTGGTAGGGATAGTACTTGCCGATACCTTGCGCACATTATCAGGCCAAGAGATCAAAGTTAAATGGCCAAATGATCTTTATCTTAATGACCAAAAGTTAGCCGGTATTTTAGTTGAGCTTGCCGGCAAAACTGGCGACTGTGCCCATGTAGTGATTGGTGTTGGTGTTAATCTAACCATGACAAATCCTGATACTAACATAGTTAACCAAAAATGGGCTAATTTAGGTAATGTTGATCGTAACTTACTTGTTGCACAAGTGGCCATAGTCTTAAAAAGTAAATTAATCGACTTTGAAAAACATGGTTTAGCGCCATTTATTAATGATTGGAATAGACTCGATAACTTTGCCAATCGACCAGTAAAACTATTAATTGGTGATAATACCATTCGCGGCATTGCAAAAGGCATCAACGAGCAAGGTGCTTTATTGTTAGAACAAAACGGTAAAATTAATGCCCATATTGGTGGCGAAATATCATTAAGAATTGATGAATAATAAACCCAAAATGATTTAACAAAACTATTCCGCTTGTAACAAGCGGAATAGTTTAAGCAAACATATTCTTAACTTTTATTTTTTAAATTTCAAAACCCTAAGAGCATTAGCGGTCACAATAGCAGTTGTGCCTGAATCAGCCAACACTGCTAGCCACAACCCAGTAAAACCAAACAAACTGGTAATCAAAAATACCAGTTTAATACCTAATGCAATGGTAATATTTTGTTTAATATTACGACGAGCAAAGCGAGTTAAACGAATTAATTTAGGCAAACTGAGTAAGCTATTTTTAGTTAATGCAGCATCGGCAGCTTCTAGCGCAACATCTGTGCCACTTCCCATGGCAATACTCACAGTTGCGGCCTTCATGGCTGGCGAATCATTAATACCGTCACCCACCATAGCAATAGACGTTGTGTTACGGATTTTTTCAATGGCAATCAACTTATCGGCAGGCAACAGTTCAGCGCGGTAATCCATACCTAACTGATCGGCAATAGCTTTGGCTGCTCGTGCATTATCACCAGTTAACATCAAAGATTTAATACCAAGTTGATTAAGTTCATTTATTGCAGTAATTGCATCTGATCGCAACACATCTTGCAGAGCAATAATACCCATCAATTGTTGATTTGTTACCGCAACTACCACGGTTTTACCAGCACTTTCAAGCTCTGCAATGATTTTAACGTGTTCATCATTTAAAGGCGTTGAAACGGTCGCAACTTTGCTTGGCGAAACAATATAAAAAATCTGATTATCAATCTCGCCTTGAATACCAATTCCCGCGATTGCTTTACGATTACCTGCCTCATTGATATTTAATTGATTCTGCAATGCATAATCAACAATAGCTTTACCTATAGGATGATGCGAACCACTTTCAATTGCGGCAACTAGCGCCAATAATTGTTCTTTTGAAATATCTTGAGCAATCACATCAGTTACTTGCGGTTTACCTTCAGTTAAGGTACCTGTCTTATCAAACGCAACCCGTTTAACCGAACCAATATGCTCTAACGCCGCACCACCTTTAATTAGCACGCCTTGCTTTGCAGCATTCGATAAGGCCGATGTTATCACCGCAGGTGTTGAAATCACTAGCGCACAAGGGCAACCAATTAATAACAACGTCAAGCCACGATAAAACCAAGTATACCAATCAGCACTTAGCAACAAAGGTGGCACAACAATCACTAATAGTGCAAAAAAAGCAATTGTAGGCGTATAGTAACGGCTAAATTTATCAATAAAACGTTCAATAGGCGCTTTACGCTCCTCGGCATCTTCAATCATCTCTAAAATACGATCAACCGCATTTTGCCCGACTTCTGATACCACTTTGAGTTGAATTGTATTATCAACCACCAGCGAACCGGCCATAATTTTGTCGCCTGAAAGATAATTAACTGGAATGGATTCACCGGTTAATGCGCTTTCATCAATATTGGCTTGCTCGCTCATTAAAATCACATCAGCAGGCAACCGGCCTCCAGATGAAATTTCAATAATATCATCGGGTTTCAAGCTATGACTGGCAACGGTTTTTCGTACACCGTCAATGATAATAACGGTCTCTTCTGGCATGAGCTGAGCAAGCGAAGAGATGCCTTTTTTGGCTTTACTTGTTGCAACACCTTCTAACATCTCACCAATCATAAATAAAAATATAACCATAGTGGCTTCTTCGGCAGCTCCAATAAATAAAGCCCCAATAGCTGACACACTCATTAACGACTCGATCGCAAATGGTGTACCACTACGCGTTAAAATTACCGCTTCTTTCAAAATAGGCATTAATCCAACAATTGCTGTCACCATAAAGGCATATTCGCCAACGGTTTTATTACATAACAACAGGATATAGCTCACCACAATTAAAGCGCCTAATACTCCTAGAGGAATTAATGCTTTTTTATCAAAACTATGGGAATGGTCATGATGATGCGAATGTTCTGGGGAAGGTTCAAAAATGGGTTTATAGCCTAACTCGATAACTTTATCTTCAATTAATTTAATCGTTTGTTCATTCTTTTGCGGAACTAAAACGACTAATTTTTCGGTAGAAAAGATAATTTTAGTTTGGCAAATATCGGGTAATGTCTTTAAGCTATTTTCAATTTGCTGCGCACAGTGCGCACAATCCATGCCTTCTATTTTCCATGTCAGTTTAGTCTGCTTACTTTGCCTGTTGGGGTCATCAGGAGTATCGTCAAACTCATTTTTGGGGTTAGTCATATGGGAATCGCCACCAGAACAATGCGTTGAATCTTGATGACAATGTAACTCATGAGATAAATGTGCATGATTATGCGCCAGATTTTGACAATTATCATGACAACATTCATGAAGATGATGTTCGTGGTACATAGATTTGTTATTATATAACATAACGTTACCTCGCTTAGGGGGATGATTTTGATTGTACGCTAAAAAAGAAAAAAATAAATTAATTTATTTTTATGGGATTTTTTAAATTAAAATTAATGCGTTAAAAACGTTAGCAACGTGATGACATCTAACAAATCAGTGATAAATAGAGCACTTTAATAACAGCCATTTAATTACCCAAAAATCGGTCAGGAAAGGTATTGATTTTATTGAAGTTTTTATTTGATGTTTTTTATTCAAAAAACATCACCAAAACCATTTCCCAAAGCCCGCCAACATAAGCTGACTCACCCTTTAACAAAACTTTACAAATTTTTAACAAAAAAGGTAGCGCATTATTGGTCAAGCGGTTATAATTTAATCGCTTACAAAGCAAGGGAGTGCTCATTATTAGAGCAGTCAGTTATAAAAAATCGAAATAAAACAAAAAATTACTTGATAGGATGATCGAAATGCGTTACCATTTATGGCATCTGGCATCTGGCATCTGGCCTGCCAAACCTACGCCCTAAAACTTTTTAATTTTCACTATAGTCTAAATCAGACACAGTTCTTATTTTCATCACCGAGGTCATTTCGCGTAGCGAAATCGGCGCCGTCATCGAGGTTTTTTCAGGCGATGTTTTCGTCGGGTCCTTCGACGACATTCTCGGAAACCTCTTTGGTCAGGTCATCGGCCACCTCTTCGGCAAAATTATCGTCGATATCCAAGTGGTTGTTAAAGCCGCCATTGGTATTCAAACCGCCATTATGGTTTAGAGCTTCATTGTTATCTAAATTGTTCTCTAAATCGGCGTTGTTCTTCGTGGTATTGTTGTTGTCATATTCACAGTGTTCTGTGGCATTAACGGCACATACATCAAGGGTCATAGAGGGTAGTGCGCCGTATTTAACATTCGACGGTGGTCGGACAAAGGCAATATCAACAGATAGTTTGTTGTCTATCAAGTTGCAGGATGGTCAGGTAATCACGCCGTCTACTAATACATCAAGTGTATCAAATCCAATCAGGTTGCCTTATGCAGGGAATACTTTGGATGATATAGATATGATAGTCCCGTCATCAACTAATTCAGTGAGTTTAAGTGATTTAGTCACTCGATATAATTATTGGCGAGATGATGATGGGGATGGACAGGGTGGTAATGGAGTTACCGCATCGGGGAGTATATCGGTATCGTTTAGGGATAAGAGTAACAGTACAGTTAATCGTAACGAAGCATTAAGTATATGTAAGGCACCTTATAGGGTAAGATTAAGTAGTACAGGGGGATATTTACAGACCCAGTACGGTGTTCCTAGTAGAACTAGTTTTAGTGGAGCTACGGTGGACTATTATATCAATCCGTATGACAATGCTAGTGTTTGTCACGCAGCGCCGAATTTGTATTTGGGTGGCACTCAGCGTCCGGGCGACGACAGCAAGTACTTCGGCTCACTTAACGAGTGGCATGGTAATGTGGGTTTTGTTCCTCAGTCATCTTACGACCGAAATTTTCCTACAACGGGTGCAGATGGATTGTATTTTGATTTGGACATGAAAGGTATTGACGCAAGTCAGTTGACGTGGTCTACGTTCAGGCGTGGTGGTATAACGGCTACAGTGACAAATATAGCACGTGATGACTCATGGTCTGTTTTTCTTGAGGGAAGAGTTGTCGCACGAGTTAAGTTAAGCGGTCCTAGGGCTGATGATACTCAGATAAATTCAAGTCGTCCTAGTCGGCTTACTCCGTCGCTATCTTTGCCACAGACAGTTGTGTTGGTCGGTAGGGATAGTCGAGGTAATGAGGTGAGGTATGGGTTTGTGTTAAAGCAGTGGTTCGTCAATCGGGGTAATAAACTCGATACTCAGTCCAACCAATCCACTTGGTGTAGTCGTTTGGGTTATCGTATTGCTAGGGTCAGCGATTTAACCAATTCAAGCTATAGCAGTTTAGGCGCCACGCCTCGTTCATCTGGTAATCATTACAAGCGTCATATAGGTGCTGGTTTTTTCACGGAGTGGGGCGGCATGTACGCCTACGCTGATGCGGGCTTCGTCTACGCCCACTACTGGACGAGTGACGCGGCAGGTAGCGATGGGTTCACTGTCTACTCGGACGACGGCCACGTCAGCAGCTACAGTGCTTCCTACAGCGATTATGCTGTTTGTACCGCACCTTAGTTTTTAGCGTTTATTCCTTAATCCTTGGGCCGCGGGGGCGGTTATGGTGCCTGAGAGGACAATCTAACAAAGAATAACGCCCCCGCGTAAGTTGGGGCATATTCCCTTAGGGTTGCGCTGTTGCGGCGAAGCCACAATCGCGCCGCCCCCGCCGCCGGCGACGCTGAAAGTGTCGATGGCAATCCTAGTGGATAATGCTGTGGCGGTTTAAATTTGTGGTCTATTTATAGTACGGCAAGGTTTCGGACGTTTTGACCTTGGGTGAACAAAATAGCTACAGTGACCACGTCCGAACAAAGGGAATTAAAGCTAATTCCCTTTGCAATCCCACGCTTTGGCTACAAAATGTGGCCTACGGCACTACTCGTATCATCCTGATACTCGCCTCTACGAGGCCATCTTCGCTGTGCTCAGATGTTCAAATTTGTTCCAGACAAATTTGTCCGACGCCGGCGCTCGGTCTTAACGCACAGTTTGTGGACGCGCTCCCGGCGCACCACAAACTCGCCAAACATCCCTGTTTGGCGTGCTAACCTCGCTCTGTTGTCGGCACATTCTGACGCCGGAACAAGACAGACAACATAATCGCAGGTGTTTTTTGATGAGTTGCTTTTGTATTAAAAAGCAATGTAATTACATCCAAAAAGTGGTCAGAAAAGGTATTGATTTTATTTAAGTTTTTTTTGAAGGTATTTTTTAACAAAAACCGCCTTATAAAAACACAACAACCCATCCCAAAAACGATGGTTATGTTATTTGTCTTATTTCGGTGTCAGAATGAGCCGACTGTTTTACGATTATGGGATTTAAGTAATGAGAATAAAAAAGACATGATAACTTCAAACGAATAAAATTGAGCATTTTATTCATTTGGAGCTGTTAACTGCACTATAAATTTATAGTGCAGTTAAATTCATATCTATTTTTACATTACATGCTTCTAAATATTTAATAATAGTCTGCACACTTGATTTAGTGGGGTTGCTTTCGATTCTATGAATATTTGAAGGTGTTACATTCAATTTACGAGCAACATCAGATGATGTAAATTTTGCTCTTTCACGTGCTTCAGCAAGTAACTCTTTAAGTTTCCATTCATATTCAGCTATTTCGTACGCTTTTCTTGATTTGTCTGTATTAAGCATAGCAGACTCTAAGTCCGCAATTGTTTTAGAATGTTTAGTCATTTGACATCTCCTTTATTCTTTCTTGTGCTATTTTTAAAGCGTTGGCCGGTGTTTTTTGAGTCTTTTTCACAAATGAATATAAAATATAAATTGTGTTGTTTTGTTGATACACATACAGACATCTTGCAATATTATTACGTTCGATTGCTCTCAACTCAAATAAACCGGCGCCCAAACTTTTGCTACTTGGCATTTTTAGTTGTCCGTTAGTTTCTAGTTTTTTTATTAACTGAAACATTTTACCTCGTAACTCATCAGGTAGTTCTGACAGTTCTTTAAATGCGTTATCGTGTATTTTTATATTGAACATTATTGCGCCTTATTTTTGATTCTAATTTTATCATACAAGTTAACATTGTTAAATAAATTGATTTTCATTTTTAAATGAATTTTTACTTAAAGATTAAAAAAATAGTTAAACTTTGTTTTGATGACATTGAAACAGATAACACGTTTAAAAAGGATAATAAAAATGAATAAATTTAATGAGATAAACTTAGATTAGAAAGTTTAAAAATTATAAAAATTACAACACGAATTGTACGCAGAATATAAAGAATTAATCTTAACGCCGTATAGGCGTTTAATTAAAATAAAATCAACAATATAATTATAAAAACACAACAATCTTCCCAAAAACGATGGTTATGTTATTTGTCTTATTCCGGCGTCAGAATGTGCCGACAACAGAGCGAGGTTAGCACGCCAAACAG
>NZ_WTFC01000083.1:0-471 GCF_009795795.1 Gilliamella sp. Pas-s95
CGGCCCCATTATCAAAGGTAATGCTTTTAACCATTTTTTTAAACGGCGTTAGTAATTTTATTATCATATCTCTCGCTTCGGAGGCAGTACGTTGATTGATGCGTCCAATTAATACTAGCCCGGTTTTGCGTTCAACTAATGTCACCAATGCTTGCTTGTCTTTACGGCTAATTATCGTATCTCCCTCCCAATGTCCTCGCGTTTTCCGGCTTTCTACATAACTTGGACGTTGTTTAATTGGCCGTTTATAGCGGCGCTCTCCTTCTTTAATACTCGGTGCCTTACAATGCCTATAGGCTTTGCCTTTTCGCCTTAGATAAGGTTTAAATTGTTCATAGCGCGCTTTATTTTGATAAAGGTAGTTATAGATTGATTGAACACTGACTTTCTTTAAACGTGCGGCAATCTGCTCTGGGCTGTAATAATGCATGAGGTATTTTTCAACTTGACGCCATACCGAAGACTCTATTG
>NZ_WTFC01000084.1:0-469 GCF_009795795.1 Gilliamella sp. Pas-s95
ACAAAAAGAGTCCTGTTCAATATCGGGAGTATTATTTTCCAGCAGCTTAGTTTTTTTGTACAACTTTTGGGGTGCAGTTCATTAAAGCGAATTCCCTGACAACCCACGCTTTGGCTACAGAATGTGGCCTGCGGCTCCCCGACGCCGCCGCTCGGTCTTGACGCACCGGCTATTATCCGTTCCAGACGGAGAATAGCCTCGCCAAACATCCTTGTTTGGCGTGCTAACCTCACTCTGTTGTCGGCACATTCTGACGCCGAAATAGGACAAATAACATAATTTTAGGTGTTTTGGGTGAGTTGTTTTTATGTTAAAAATCCATGCAATTACATCTAAAAAGTGGTCAGGAAAGGTATTGATTTTATTGAAGTTTTTGTTTTTCTGTTTTTAAGCTAAATCAATCACTTACACAACCTAAGCAAATCGCCGACATACAACAAATCAACAAAACCACGAATAGCGCCCCAAT
>NZ_WTFC01000085.1:0-466 GCF_009795795.1 Gilliamella sp. Pas-s95
TGGTGCGAAGGAGCTAGTATAAATCACCTTTCTACTTTCTTCACTCCACCGTGTTTAAAATTGCACTTCATGTTTGAATCCAGGACACCAAAATAAAAAACTTTAATAAAATCAATACCTTTTCTGACCACTTTTTGAGTGTAATTTCATTGCTTTTTAACAAAAAACAATTCACCAAAAAATACCTAAGATTATGTTATTTGTCTTATTCCGGCATCAGAATGTGCCGACAACAGAGCGAGGTTAGCACGCCAAACAGGGATGTTTGGCGAGTTTGTGGTGCGCTTGGAGCGCATCCACAAACGGTGCGTTAAGACCGAGCGCCGGCGGAGGGTAGCCGCAGGCCACATTCTGTAGCCTTGCGAGGGGTTTTTAGGGGATTTTGAACTGCCCCCCAAAAGTTGGATTGTTTAAATCTACTTTTGGGAACAAAATTATGGCAAAAAAATATACATTCGATTTTAAA
>NZ_WTFC01000086.1:0-451 GCF_009795795.1 Gilliamella sp. Pas-s95
GCTTAGTGAACTCGCCGAGTTTATCGGTAGGGTTGTTGTCGAGGCTGAGATTCAATCTTTTATCGTTCTTATCAACGTCTCCGTTGTGGATTGTGGCGTTATTGTTTTGGTTGTGTTCATTTGGTGCACAGGCCTTAACAGCGCAAACCTCAAGGGTCATTGAGGGGAGTGGGCCGTATTTAACATCTGATGGAGGCCAAACCAAAGTAACAGACCTTGAATCGTTGTTCACCATTACGTTGCCTTATGGTGGAAAGGTCACGCCGTCAACGAATACATCAAGTAGGACAAATCCAATGGTATTATCAACATGGCGTACTTTGGGTGAGATAAAGACTATTTTTCCACCATCGACCACTTTTGTGCGTTTAAATGATTTAGTCAATCGTTATCATTATTGGGGAGATGATGATGGAGATGGACAGGGTACTAATGGTGTAACGGCGACAGG
>NZ_WTFC01000013.1:0-65514 GCF_009795795.1 Gilliamella sp. Pas-s95
ATGAATTTTAGTTGAATGACCACCACAGCTCTGACCTATTTGCTCGGAATGCTCCGTTGCAGCGCCTGTACTGTGTTGATGAGCCCTGATAATCGAGCCATCTAGGAACACCCATTCAAAATCCGCTAGTTTTGATAAATGTTTGAAAATATCAACTAATATTCCTTTTTTAGACCACAAATTAAATCGTCTATAGACAGTGCTCCATTCACCAAACTCTTCTGGCAAATCTCGCCAAGGAATACCGGTTCTCATTCGGAAAAGGATCCCTTCAAACGTCATCCGATGCTCGGATTTATTATAAACTCGCCCGGTATTTTTCATTATTTGTAGTAGCTTTTCCCACCGTTTATCTGTTAGCATTGTTCTTGGCATGATGAATCGAGTTATGGTTGTTTTTTGCAGAATTATTATAACTCACATCATGCCGTCTAAAAAATAATCACGAAAGATCAACACGCCCTAAGCACATTACACTTATGTTACAGATTTATAAACATCTTAAATTTAGTGTATTTACCAATTAAAGGTGACATTAAATCTTGTCACTAGGCTCCATAATTATTAGTGGTGAGTAGTAGCCTTAAATTGGTTTTTACACATTGTTACCCCATTCAAAACATAAAAAAAACTATTTACTCACAAAAAATCTGTTAGAAAACATATTGATGTTTTTTAACAACGTTGCCAACACGGTTGGCCATGCCATACTCGGTGCGGTGGTTGCTGAGCTGCAAGGCAATTCAGGACTCGCTGGGGGAGCCGGTGCCGTAGGCGGCGAGCTAGAGGCAAAAGTTATCATTGATAACATCTATGGTGGAAGAGACATCAAAGATCTCACTGAAGCTGAAAAACAAAACATCAGCGTGTTTAACTCCTACAAAGTCAAAGAAACTTTATAATGAGGCTACAACAGTAGAAGTTCCTAGAGATGTTCATCAAAAAGGACCTACTTATGGTAGTAAAAATACACCAGAATAAATTCAAAAAGATGCGACAGATCTTTGTGGTGCTGTTTGTCGAGATACTGATGCATTACGTAAAAATATGATTTAAAAGGGTTATGATCCAAAGCAAGTTGAAGATGTGATAAATAAGATAATAGCTCGCAATAAAAAAATAAGGATTTATTGATAATGATAGAATGGCAAAAGTTTGTTAATGCATTAGGATATGCTGAAATATCAGAAGAGTTTTTGAAGTTAGAAAACTCTATTGGTGAAAAACCTGAAATTTCTGAGGATCCTATTGAATACAATGATCCAGATCAAACTAAATATTATGAATTTTTTCGAACAGGTATTCTTATTGGTTTTAGAAAACAACACTTAAATCATATTCAATTTTTTTTTAAGGCAGAAAATAATTATTCGATATATAAAGGAAAATTATTTAGAGAAATAGATGGTAATTATACTGAAAAAATGATTATCGAATTATTAGGCAATCCATCAAAAAAAGGAGGAAATGAGCAAAGTCCTTTTTTGGGTTATATAAATTCTTGGGTATTATATGATATGGGGTCTTATACTATACATTTTGAATTTACAAAAAATGAAGTTCTTAGTTTAGCTA
Source organism: Gilliamella sp. Pas-s95 (assembly GCF_009795795.1). Classification (NCBI taxonomy): domain Bacteria; kingdom Pseudomonadati; phylum Pseudomonadota; class Gammaproteobacteria; order Orbales; family Orbaceae; genus Gilliamella; species Gilliamella sp. Pas-s95. The sequence continues at coordinate 1,576 of NZ_WTFC01000013.1, forward strand.
CAATAGCTGTGTTATCAATTTGATTGTTTTGATTCAGTTCTGCGATCTTTATCGCAGAACTAAACTAATTATTTACTGATTATGGGTGGTTGTGAGCTTGAAGATTATGAAAGCCTATTACCTGAACAGCTAGAAAGCAGAATTGATGATTTAATTATTAGTTTAGTTAATATGATAAAAAATCAGCCTAAATTTAGTCGAATGATCGATAAAGATATCAATGTTAAATAAAGGGTATTAGCTCAAACTTAACCTGACAATCCTGACACTATATCAGTTTATTCGTTATTAAAAGTGACATTGAATACTGTCACTAAATTCTATAATTAATTTTTTTATTGCCAATTTTTGCTTAGTATGCACTTTAGCCATTATTATTTGTATGCGCCATTGTAGTAAATAAAACCTACTTGCTATATTGTTTATTGTGTCATATATCTCTATATTTTTACTTACAAAAACAGGTCAGAAAAGGTATTGATTTTATTTGAGTTTTTGTTGTGTTTTTATGTTTTTTTCTTTGTTAGCGAAGATGGCTTTAACTGTGAACAGAACCCTGTCAGGAGTGGCTTAGGTACAGCGATAGCTGTCGTGAGTGGTGATATCCAAGATGTGAATATAGGGGCTGCGGATAAAAATTTAGCTAGGAATAATTTATTAAGTAATTATATTTTATGTGAAAATTTAATATTTATCCCCAAAATTGTTTGGGGAAATATTGTTTTTTTATTATGCCAAGGCTCTTTAAAATGGATTTATTGATAGAATGCCTAATCTATATAGTATTTTGTTTTTTCAAACCTACTAATGAATTGTTTTCTAAGCCATAATGCTATCATTCTTTTTTTCTTATCTTTTTTAAATAGCTTTTTTCTATACTCAGAACGTTGCTCGATGAATTGTGCTCTATCAATATGTATTGATGAATTTAATAGATTCTTATCATTAGTTGTTATAAGACTTGGTAATGTTGCATATATTTTGATACCGGTACATAATTTCATTATTCTAAACATATCAGCTTCATAGCGAATAGGAAATAAAAATTTAATTAACTTTTTTGCGGTATCATGAGTGATGATATATCCATTGGCTCTAACTGCTCTTATTACTTCAAAAACCTCAAAACTATCTAAGTTAAATTTTTTGTTAACAAGATAGTGAAAATCGGCAGTTAACAAAAAAATACCTTTTTTAGTATTTTTAGCTTTAAAGCTATTTAAGAAATCAGGTAATTTTCTATCTAATACGGCATCGTCTTCGAGAATTAAGGCATAAGGTAAATTGTTTTGAATAATTTTTTTGTATATATTTAAGTGACTGAGTGCACAGCCTATTTCACCCTTTGTTAAAAGGTTATTTGGATAATCGTAGACTGTATTTTGAATAAATGAATCGGATAAAGTATTGCCATCAATAGCATTGTAAATTTCAAAGTCTAGTTTTAATTTCTCGCATTCTTTTTTGATGTGTTCTCTTTTTTTTGATTCTTTTTCTAAATTTATTATAAAAATCTTCATTTGTTTACCTTTTTTATAATGATCTCCAAATTGTAACATACCAATAAAAACTTATTAACAAATGATCTACAAAAAAAGATTACTTAAGTATATACTCTTTATCAATTAAATTAGATTATCATGGGGTATGTTAGTTGTGAGTAATTTAATTGTCGGTATTTATTTTCATCAATATTTTAAGGATCTTTTAGTATGATTTTAGGTAATATTAATCATTTAAGGTTAGTTCCTTATTTACCTTCCAAAATAAAACAATCTATTGAATATATTAAAGACAACGTTAATATTAATACACCTATAGGGCGCTATGATATTGATGGCGATAAGATGTTCTTTATGGTGTCTGATAGTCAAACGCGTCATGTTTATGATGCTAAGCCGGAATATCATGAAAAATATATCGATGTTCAGATTGTCTTGGCAGGGCAAGAGGGAATGGCTGTGAGCACGTTACCACCCTATACCAAAGTGTTAGACAATAAATTGGCAGAAAACGATATTGCTTTTGTCGAAACACCAAAAGAAGAAACCATGTTAATATTACAACAAAATGATTTTATTGTGTTTTTACCCAATGAGGTACATAAGCCGCTTTGTGCTGTTGGTAATAAAATTGAAACAGTTCGCAAAGTTGTGGTGAAAATAGCACTGGATTATTTATAATTAGATTAAGGATATAGGTATAATATGACGACAAATATCGCTGTGATCGGCGAATGTATGATTGAATTGTCGATGAAACAAGATTCGACTACGCGTAGTTTTGGTGGTGATACGCTAAATACATCTGTTTATTTATCTCGTTTATTAAAAGGCAATAATTTTTCGATTCATTATGTGACAGGGCTCGGTACTGATCCTTTTAGTCAAGAGATGTTAGATAATTGGCAAAAAGAAAATATTCAAACTGATTTAGTGCAAAGAATGTCAGATAAGATGCCTGGTCTTTATTCTATTGTGACCGATGAGCAGGGTGAGCGTTCTTTTTATTATTGGCGTAATGACGCTGCAGCTAAATTTTGGTTGCAAACAGCCGAAACAGATAAAATAACGCAGCAAATTGCGCAGTGTGATTATGTGTATTTAAGTGGTATTAGTATTGCTATTTTGGATGCTGAAAGTATCCTTAAATTATTAGATCTTTTAAAATGCGTTAAGGCCAATGGCGGTAAAGTTATTTTTGATAATAACTTCCGCCCACGTTTATGGCGTAGCCTTGATTTGGCTCGTAGTGTTTATGCCGATATTCTTAGCGTTACCGATATTGCATTTTTGACGCTAGATGACGAAGATTTGTTATGGGGCAAATTGCCTTATGAGCAAGTTATTGAGCGTACGAGGAAGTTTGGTGTGACTGAAATTGTTATTAAACGTGGTAGCGATAGTTGCATTATTGACTCTACTGAAGGTCGTTTTGACGTTCCAGCGAATAAGATCCCAAAAGATAAAGTGATTGATACTACCGCTGCGGGAGATTCGTTTAGTGCTGGCTATCTTGGTGCGCGTTTAAGTGGAAGAAATCCTTCGCAGTCAGCGTCACAAGGCCATTTAGTTGCAGGTACGGTGATACAATATCGTGGCGCAATTATTCCTGTTGATGCTACACCAACATTAATCGATTAATTTATATCTGTAAAAAAAACGGTCATTTATGACCGTTTTTTATTTTAATTTAGAAATAAGTGTTTCAGTTTATATTTTTGTCAAAAAAACTTAGGAAAGTTTATGTTTTGGTGTAAAAATTATCAAATAGTGTATTTGCCTATATAGTAGTATATTTAATCGATTGTTACTGGTATAATATACAGTTAAATTTCTATTCATTTTGTTTAAAAAACATACATAAGAAGAGATCTATGTCAATCAAAGATATCGATATTCGTGGTGCTCGCACGCACAATCTAAAAAACATTAATGTAACTATTCCAAGAGATAAGTTAGTTGTTATCACCGGTCTTTCGGGGTCGGGTAAATCTTCGTTAGCATTTGATACTCTTTATGCGGAAGGGCAGCGACGTTATGTTGAATCGTTGTCGGCATATGCTCGTCAGTTTTTATCATTAATGGAAAAGCCTGATGTAGATCATATTGAAGGTTTGTCACCAGCTATTTCGATTGAGCAAAAATCGACTTCGCATAATCCGCGCTCAACAGTTGGAACTATCACTGAAATTTATGATTACTTACGTTTACTTTTTGCCCGAATTGGTGAGCCTCGCTGTCCAAATCATCATTTACCATTAGCAGCACAAACGGTGTCACAAATGGTCGATAGTATTATGGCATTACCAACTGAAAATCGTTATATGCTGCTAGCCCCAGTGGTTACTGAGCGTAAAGGTGAATTTGTTAAGTTGTTTGAGCAATTAGCCGCTAGCGGTTATATTCGAGTAAGAGTAGATGGTGATGTGTATGATCTTTCTGATCCCCCCATTCTTGAACTGCAAAAAAAACATACCATTGAGGTTGTTGTTGACCGTTTCCGTATTCGGGATGATTTAAAGCTTCGTTTGGCCGAGTCGATTGAAACCGTGCTTTCGATCACAAATGGTATTGTTAAAGTGGCAAATTTGGATGATCCTCAAGCTGAAGAATATCTGTTTTCGGCTAATTTTGCCTGCCCAATTTGTGGCTACAGTATTTCAGAGTTAGAGCCTCGCTTATTCTCGTTCAATAACCCAGCTGGTGCTTGCTCTGAGTGCGATGGTTTGGGTGTGCAACAATATTTTGATCAAAAACGTATTGTGCAAATGCCAGAAGTTTCATTAGCTGCAGGTGCGATTAAAGGTTGGGATCGTCGCAACTTTTACTATTTTCAGATGTTAAAATCATTAGCGGATCACTATAAATTTGATATTGATAAACCCTATGAAAAATTACCTGAAAAGGTGAAAGATATTTTATTAAATGGTTCAGGTGATACCGAAATCCAATTTATTTATTCAAATGATCGCGGTGATGTAGTTAAGCGTAAACATCCATTTGAAGGCATTATTAATAATTTAGCTCGTCGGTATAAAGAAACTGAATCACAAACTATCCGTGAAGAGTTAGCCAAATATATTAGCCATCGACCTTGCCCTTGTTGTGGTGGCTCAAGGCTGTGTACAGCAGCAAGAAATGTATTTATTAATGATACTAATCTACCAGCCATTAGTGATTTAAGCACTCAAAAAGCGAAAGATTTTTTCGATCAGTTGTCATTGACAGGGCAACGAGCTCAAATTGCCGAGAAAATCTTAAAAGAGATTAACGATCGCTTACAATTTTTGATTAATGTTGGACTTAACTATTTAACACTTTCACGCTCAGCTGAAACCTTATCAGGTGGAGAAGCACAGCGTATTCGATTAGCTAGCCAAATTGGTGCAGGGCTGGTTGGCGTGATGTATGTACTAGATGAACCTTCTATCGGATTGCATCAGCGTGATAACACTCGTCTAATTGACACTTTAACGCATTTACGTGATTTAGGTAATACTGTTATTGTGGTTGAACATGACGAAGAAGCAATTATGGCTGCTGATTATGTGATTGATATTGGACCTGGAGCAGGGGTTCATGGTGGTGAAGTTGTTGCGCAAGGTACGCCTAAGCAGATTATGGCATGTAAAAAATCTTTAACAGGCCAATATTTATCTGGTAAAGAAAAGATTGAAATTCCAACTGTGCGTACCAAAGTTGATAAGAAAAAAATGTTATCACTTATTGGCGCTACCGGAAATAACCTTAAAGATGTGACATTAAATATTCCGGTTGGATTATTTACTTGTATTACCGGTGTGTCGGGTTCGGGTAAATCAACCTTAATTAATGACACCTTATATCCACTAGCCCAAAATGAACTCAATGGTGCCGAAAAAACAGAAATAGCGCCATATCAAGCCATTAAAGGGCTTAACCATTTTGATAAGGTTATTGCGATAGACCAAAGTCCAATCGGGCGAACACCACGTTCTAATCCTGCAACTTATACTGGATTTTTTACTTCTATCCGTGAACTTTATGCAGGTGTACCCGAATCCCGTGCACGAGGCTATAATCCAGGACGATTTAGTTTTAATGTTAAGGGAGGACGATGTGAGGCTTGCCAAGGTGATGGTTTAATTAAAGTTGAAATGCACTTTTTACCTGATATTTATGTTCCTTGCGATCAATGTCATGGCGCTCGTTATAATCGAGAAACCTTAGAGATCAAATATAAAGGTAAGTCTATTAACGAGATTTTGAATATGACAGTTGAAGAAGGGCGTGAATTTTTTGATGCAGTACCGATGATTGCTCGTAAATTACAAACCCTAATTGATGTAGGTCTTTCTTATATTACCATTGGGCAATCAGCAACAACATTATCGGGTGGTGAGGCACAACGTGTAAAACTTGCAAAAGAATTATCGAAGCGAGATACTGGACGCACTTTATATATATTAGATGAACCAACAACAGGTTTACATTTTGCTGATGTTAAACAATTACTCACGCAATTACATTCATTGCGCGATAAAGGCAATACAATTGTTGTGATTGAGCATAATTTGGATGTAGTTAAAACAGCTGATTGGATTATTGATTTAGGACCAGAAGGCGGTAATGGTGGGGGAGAGATTATTGCTGAAGGCACACCTGAAGAGGTTGCTAAATCTAAGCATTCCTACACTGGAAAATATTTAAAACCATTGTTGGAAAAATAGTAATCCAAGTAGGGCGGCATTATAACTACTTAGCATAAATAGAGCGAGCGAAGTATAATGCCCATTCTATTATACTTTAATACCTACAAAATAAGTTAGATACAGATTTTAGCGTATTTATTAGCATTTAGTGTTCAGTTATCAGTAGCAAGCAACAAATGGAAGGAGTGAGTGTGGCATTACAAATTATATTGATGATCATAATTGCCTATTTTTTGGGGTCGCTTTCTGGTGCTCTGATTATCAGCCGTATCATGCATTTGCCAAATCCTTCAGAACATGGTTCACACAATCCTGGAGCAACCAATATTTTGCGGCTTAATGGTAAATTACCTGCCATTTTTGTGTTAATTTTTGATATGTTAAAAGGTACCATTCCGGTTTATATCTCTTATCGACTTGGCATTGCTCCTTTCTTTTTAGGTATTATAGGTATTTTTGCTTGTTTAGGGCATATGTTTCCCTGTTTTTTTCATTTTCGTGGTGGTAAAGGTGTTGCCACGGCGTTAGGTATGATGGCCCCCATAGGATTTGATTTTACAGGTTGCTTTATTTTAACTTGGTTACTTATATTATTCATCACTGGGTACTCTTCTGTGGCAGCAATAGTTGGTTTTCTTATGGCGCCATTTTATGTTTGGCTATTCAAACCAGAGCTTACTTTACCGGTTGCTATGCTTTCTTGTTTGATTATCATCCGTCACAACAGTAATATTATGCGACTTTTAAAGGGTGAAGAACCGAAAAGTTATTATCGTAATAAGAATAAAAAAATAATCTAAAGTTTATGCGTAGTACATTTAAATTTAAAGATTTATTTTTGTAAAGCTGTTACGTGTTAACCATTATTGTATCGACCGTTTTTTCAGTAAAATTTTTCAACTTTCATCATTATTAAATAAAACAATAGAATAATTCTTGTTTGATAGATTATTGAAAAAAGGTATTATTAACTTAAAATTCAAATATGTGAGAACCGAATAAATTCATGCAAATAAGTCCATTATTAGAATCACTTATGCAAGCCCTACGTTGTTTACCGGGCGTTGGTCCCAAATCGGCGCAACGCATGGCCTTTCATTTATTACAACGCAATCGACAAGGCGGCATAAAATTAGCTCATGAACTCCATGAAGCGATGATAAATATAGGTCATTGTAAAGAGTGTCGAACTTTTACCGAACAAGAAACCTGTACGATTTGTGCAAATATTAGGCGTCAAAGTAGTGGGCAGCTTTGTGTTGTTGAAACTCCCGCCGACATAGTAGCCATTGAACAAACAGGGCAATATAGTGGTCGTTATTTTGTATTGTTAGGTCATCTATCACCGTTAGATGGTATCGGTCCAAGCGATATTGGTCTTGATTTATTGAAAAACAAGTTAGCATCAGAATCGATTAACGAAGTGATTCTAGCCACTAATCCGACCGTTGAGGGTGATGCAACCGCCAACTATATTGCGCAAATGTGTACAGATTTCAATGTGACAGCAACAAGAATTGCTCATGGTGTTCCAGTTGGCGGTGAGCTTGAAATGGTGGATGGTACTACCTTATCGCATTCATTTGTTGGGCGTCAAAAAATTGAATTTTAAATTTATTGAAGTTTTAGTACTTAGCTAATCTTTATAATAAAGATTAGCAATAAAAAGAGGTATTATATGAAGTATAAAGCTGTTGCCTTTGATATGGATGGTACGTTGCTAGCCAGTAATCGTTTAGTTTTGCCAGAAACTATTGAGATGATAAAAAAAATCAGTGATAAAGGTGTAAAAGTGATTTTAGTTTCAGGGCGTCACCATTCTGTAATTTATCCATATTACTATCAACTCAAATTATCAACTCCAGCAATTTGTTGTAATGGATCTTATCTTTATAATTTTGAAAAACGAAATTCTTTTGCTGCTAGACCAATGACTAAAGATCAAGCAAGAATGCTATTAAAACTAGTTAATCATTATGGTATCCATACTTTAGTTTATACTGATCAAATGATGACTTATGAAGTGTTAGATGATCATCTAGAAGGCTTTTTTAAATGGGTAAAATCATTGCCCGATTTTTTACAACCAGAAATCAAAAAAGTAGAGAGTTTTGAAAACGTGATTGAACAATCTGGTGCTATTTTTAAATTTGCAACTAGCAGCCATAACCTTCCCGCCCTACAACAATTCTCAAATGCGGTGGATGCGCTAGATGTGTTTTCGTGTGAATGGTCCTGGTCAAATCGAGCAGATGTTGCGGTTAAAGGTAATACTAAAGGAAATGGTTTAACACACTGGGCTGAACATGAAAATATTGATTTAAGCGAAATAGTCGCTTTTGGCGATAGTTATAATGATATTAGTATGTTATCTATTGCTGGATTAGGGATTGCTATGGGGAATGCCGATGATGAAGTAAAAGCAAAAGCAAGTTATGCTATTGGCGATAATAATAGCCCAAGTATAGCTGCTGAACTTGAAAAGCTATTTTTCTAATTGGTTTTCAATAAAATAGACTATGTTTGAAATTCTCTATCATGATAATGCTTTAATTGCGATTAACAAACCATCGGGTTGGCTTGTGCATCGCAGTTGGTTAGATAAAAAAGAAACAGTTGTTGTTATGCAAACATTACGAGATCAGATTGGCCAACATGTGTTTCCCGTACATCGACTTGATAGACCAACTTCAGGTGTGTTGCTGTTTGCCCTTTCTAGTGATGTAGCAAGACTCATGTCAGAACAATTTGCCACAAAACAAATTGAGAAAACATATCATGCTGTTGTGCGTGGTTATCTTGAGGGTGAAGCTGTGATCGATTACCCTTTAGTTGAAGAGTTAGACAAAATTGCTGATAAATTTTCTGATAAAAATAAACCAGCACAAGATGCAGTGACTTTATATCGAGGGATTAGCAAAATTGAACTTCCTATTAAAGTTGGTAAGTTTGATACTGCAAGATATAGCTTTGTTGAATTAAAACCACAAACAGGGCGTAAACACCAATTACGTCGTCATATGAAGCACATTTTTCATCCTATTTTAGGCGATAGTAAACATGGCGATCTTTATCAAAACCGTGCTTTTGCTAACTATTTTGGTATTAGGCGCCTGATGTTACATGCGAGTAAGTTAGAGATTTATCATCCTCTTAACCATAAACCAATCGCTATTGAAGCTAAATTAGATCAAAATTGGCAAGATATCCTTGTAAATTTTAAAAAGTAATGTTTTAAAATAATGTTGCTTTGCGATTATCTTATTACATAGTATTATTTTACCTCTTTCCTTTGATGCTATCTGTATAGTTTAATCGACAGGAAAGAATGTAAAATATTTTATAAATTAAATTTGATAATGGAAATAAAAATGAAATTACTAATGAAATTCTTAAGCGTTTTTTTATTGGCACTTATCGTTACAGCGTGTTCGACTGAAGATACTCCAGAAAAAGTATCAGAAAAATTTATCACAGCAATTTATAAAGGTGATACAGATACCGTTATGAATCTGATCAATTTCCCTAAAGATGATAATAACAAAGGTATGGATATGACAATGTTAGTGAAAAGCAAAATGCAAGAAGCGATTCAACAAGGGAAAAAATTTGCTGATGAACATGGCGGCCTTGATAAAGTTGAGTCTGCTCCTGCAGAATATACTAATGATGAAAAAACCATGGCTAAAGTAAAAACGACTGTTTTTTTCAAAGATAATACTAAAAAAGATGAAAGCAGCCTATCAGTAATCAAAACTGATAACAAATGGATGATTAATCTTAAATAAAAGGTAATATAGCAATCCATATCGATTGTTATATTAGAAAGGGTAGATACTATTTGCCCTTTCTAGTTAAGAATGAATTTTGATGAACTACTGTCGCTTTTTCTCTATTATTTTTATTATGCTGGCAACGGTTGTTTTTGCTAATGAGTCTGTTTATTCTTCAAATCCAACCTCTAAATTGCCTTATTCAGTAAAAGTAGGCGATTGGATTTTTAGAAAAGGTATACAAACCGATAGCCTTATTGTTAAACAATTAGGTGGTGGTGATTTTTCACATATTGGCATGATTATATCGACTAATCCCGAAATTAAAATTATTCATGCGACCACGAGTGATGATGACAAATTTCCTAATCAAGTGATTGTATCGACCTTACCCGAGTTCATATCTCCTGAATTAGCTGAAAAATATGCTATAGCAAGACCTAATTTTTTATCTGATGTACAACAACAGCAAATTGTTAGTGATCTTTTAACACAGCAAGGTAAAGCCTTTGTCTTAGCTCCTCGCGAACAGCCACACCTTTATTGTACAACGTTACTTTTTGATTCGATAACTAAGTTTCAATCCGATTTTAATGTTGAATGGAAATATACCTATTTTCCATCATTAAGCGGTACTTATTTATTTCCAAATGCGTTTGCAAATTATTCTGATATTACTTGGATTTATAAGTATCCCGAAGCATCAGAATAATTTGTTATACTATTGTAATCAAAAAATAAAAGCGCAATACATATCGCGCTTTGTTATTAATAAAAGTTAAATTAATCTTCGAGGTAGTTTTTTTGCATAGCTATGAAATCTTGCTCTGTGAACCCCAATTCTTGTTTGATATAATTAGCAGGAGTGCCGGCAACTTCTTTCATAGTATTGAGAATTTCAATAACAAAACTTTCACGTGTATCAATTAAACTTAACAAATAACCTAACACATCTTCATTATCCGTAATTTTTCGATATGCTGCCATTTTTATTTTGTTTCGTTCTAAGCGATTTTGATGGGTTAACATATAATCGTAAATAATGTCTTCTTCTGATACTCCTAACATTATTTGTAGTAATAACACGCCATAACCTGTGCGATCTTTACCTCCTCGACAATGTTGTATGCTTGGGCTATTGTTAGGTTTTAACATTATGCGAAGCATCTGTTTATAAGCATTTTTCGATTTATCACTTAATACGAAATTACGATATTGTTCAAGAACTTGTATACCTTTACCATTAACTAATTCTTTAGGAATATCGTGTAGCACGCTTTCAATTAGTGCACGATCTTCATCACTGGGGTCGGCAGCAAATTGAGCAGCAAGTTCAGCTGTTTGAGCTGAAGCATCTAAATTAAAAGTATTTTGCTCACCTATGAAAGTATTTGGACTAGTTTTGATTTCGTTAGCACAACGATAATCTATAATAGTCCTGATACCTAGTGATCGAATATAACTTTCTGCATTAGGTTTCAATCCATATAAGTGATTAGAACGATAGAGTTTTCCCCATTTTACTCGTTTACCATTACTTCCTAAGTAACCGCCAAAGTCACGAAAGTTATTTAATCCTGCAATAGGTAAAGTACGTTCTCCAAATAAAAGTGAATCATGTTTTTGAGTTTGTAATATCAAATAAATTCTTCGCTCTGCTTGTAAAGGATCGTCAATAGTGAAATCATTTTGTATATTTTTACTTATTAATGTTTTATTAGATGTATTGATATTGGCTTCATCTGTCCAATATAAATCTACGGGCATATTGTTGCTAATTCTAAATGATATTTTTAATTTATTTTGTTTATTACGGACAACCGATGCTGTTTCAATTTGTTTTTTCATGTTACATCCTTATTTTAAAACTCCAAATACCGACAAAATTACACCTATTACCATTACACTTAAAATTAATGTAACTGTATATTTACCTTGGAATTTTTTCACTAAAAAGAATGTGCCTAAAGCAAACATTAAGGTTAAAAAGTTAGGCATCACTTTATCAAACATTTCCTGAATTTTTACTGATTGCTCACCGACATTAATCGACAATGGTGTAGATACTTTCACCGTTGTTGCAATTAAAGAGCCAAGAACCATAACTCCGACTACATTAGCTAGATTACTTATTCTTTGAATAATGTTTGAATTTTTGGATTGTTCAATTAGATCAACTCCTTTATTATATCCATAATGAATAAAAAAATATTTGGTTAATATATTAACTATATTATAGATTAGGAACATCAAAATAGGGCCAATAATATTACCTTGTAGAGCAAAAGCAGCTCCAATACTGCCGCAAATCGGCATCCAAGTAAATTTTAAAAGACTATCTCCTAATCCTGCAAATGGTCCCATTAAACCCGCTTTCACAGAAACAACCGCCTCTTTTTCATCCTCTTTTGTTTTTTCTTCCATTGCAGCTGTCACACCTAAAATTAGTGCATTGGCATTGATTTGACAATTAAAAAATTCTAGGTGGCGATTCATTGCTCGAACACGAGTTTCTTTATCAGCATCATGATAAAGCCTATCCAATACTGGCGTCATACAATGTGCAAAGCCGATCATTTGCATTTTTTCATAGTTATAAGAAAAAGACATCGTTTGTAAATTCCAAAAAATATGATTAAGATCTTTTTTTGTTATTTTTCTTTCATTTATCATAGGTCAAAATCCTCTTCAATGTTATTATTCAATACAGATTTATCATCTTGTTTATAATCATTATTTTTACTGCTCATTGATGCCATATCGTACAGTACAGCAAAAGCTAAAGCGATAAAAGTGATTGGGATAATTGGTAATTTTAAATAAGTAGTTAACATAAAACCAAGGAGGAAAAAAAACCACATTCTGCCTTTTAATAGCATCAATAGTAAAATACAAATACCTACAGCAGGAATTAGTTTAGAAGCAACCCCCATACCTGTGATAATACTTTGCGGGATAGCATCTAAAATTGTTTTAATAAGATCACTACCAAAATAAATAGCTATAAAACAAGGTACAGCACGAATCAAAAACCATACAGGAGTTGAGAAATAATGAACCTTACTTAGTGCTTTATAATTACCATTTTCAACAGCCTGTGTTGCCCAAGGATTAAGAAAGCAGGCAAATGAACGCCATATAATAAGTAATTGTTGACACAGAAGTGATACTGGTACTCCTAAAGCGATACCTGTTGCAATTCCTCCTCCGGTAGTAATTCCAAGTGAAACACCAATAATTGCACCCGCTACAATATCTGGTGCAGAATAAGCTCCAACATTACCAATACCCATCCACATTAATTCTAGTGTTGCACTGATTATGAGCCCTTGAACCATGTCTCCCATGATGATACCTGCAATTGTACCGGTCAATAATGGTCGACGTAACATTTGTGGTCCGACATCATCCATAGAACAAATTCCCGCCCAAATGGCGACAAGAATAGCCTGTGTTAACATAAGTTAACCTCCAAATTATATGACAAATAAATCGTTAAAGTTTAATCAAGCAATGTTTCTAGCTCGATAATTGGATCTTTGGGTACCATTTGAATTTCTACTTTCACATTTTTCTCAATAATGTGTTTAAATGCTTGTTTCTCTTCAGGAGTTACCGAGACCGCTCGTGATAATTGATGTCGTCCTTCTTGCATACGCATTCCCCCTACATTAAGTTTTTCAATTTCTAGACCACCATCAATTAACTTATTTACATCAATACTGTTTGTAAAAAGTAGCATTGTGCGTTTTTTTATAGGTGTTTTTTTGATAATGTCGATAAACTGTTGTACCCCAAAAACCAATACTTTTAATTCTGGAGGGGCTGACATAGTTAAGACTGATTGTTGAACTTTATCCATTGCAACTTTGTCGTTAATAATTAAGACTTGTTCAATATCATAATTTTTTACCCAGGTAGTGATCACTTGACCGTGGATTAGGCGGTCATCTATTCTTGTTAAATTTATTGGCATCATTATCTCCTTACAATAGAGTAGACTGTTCACGTTTGGTATTTAACACTTGTCCAACATCAATACAGCTTTGTGGAAATACTTCTTCAATAGCAATTTTAACGTCATTAAGTGTACCTTCTCGATTATTTAAAACTTCAAGTAATATTGGAATATTGAATCCACAAAAAAGTAAAACTTCCTCATGTTTAAAGAGTAATTCCCCCGCCAAATTACATGGTGTGCCACCTATAATATCAACAAGGATAATTACACCATTACCTTGGTTGAGTGCTTGATAATTCTCCTCCATTTGTTGGCGTAATTCTTCGACATTGCTATCGATTTGAACAGATATCGCACGAATATTTTGTTGTTTGCCCATTAGCATTTGAGCACAATCAAGTGCACCTTGTGCAAATGAACCATGGCTAGCTAAAATAACAGGCAATTGGTTATGCATAATCAATTTCCTTTTTTGATTGTAATATTATTACTTTAAAATTCTATTTATTTGGTAATAAAATTACACCTATACTTAATTTTAGTCATCAATTTTTTTTTAAATTTAAAAAAAATGTGAGCTAGATCATGTTTAATTGTAACTATTTATCAAATAAAAATGTTTTACTAAGTTTATTAGATTTCTATAGAGTTATTAAGTTGATAGATAAAAAGAGGGAGAGCGTAGCTATTGTGTAATAATTTTGAATACTATATCGTTGTAAAGATAGTTAAAATGTCATTAATTGGCATTGAGTGAGTATATTACCGATGAGGATACTTGCGTTCTTCTCTATTTTGAGTTTGTAATAACAAGCGTTCATCATATTTGCGTATAAATAAATTAGTTACAAGAATATTGATAACTGAAATTTGCGACATTTTAGAACGAATTGGAATTAAACGTGAAACATGCTCTGTAGATGTAGTATGTAATATAATATCAGCTAGCATAGAAACCTGGCTTTGCCCCATTTTAGTTATAGCAATTGATGGTACTTTATTTTTTTGTCCTAATTTTAATAACTCTATACATTCTGGTGTTTCTCCCGAGTGCGAAATAATTATAATTAAATCATTTTTATCGAGGGTGCTGACAATACTTTTTTGAATATGTGCATCAAAATGACAATTAACATCTTTTTTTATTTTAATAAGCTGGTATTCAAGCTCTTTACCGACTAACCCACTGCTACTACTACCAAAAATAATAATTTTATTACTAGCAATAATTAGATCTATGGCTTTATCTAGCTCTTTAGGCTTGAGCATTGAATGTGTTTCATCGATGGATGATTTTTCCATTGCTTGTACCTTTCTATTCACATCGATCAAAGTATCATTAAGATTTATATCATCTTGCAAAACATCAGTACTTAGTTTTTGTGGAGAGGATGAAATCAAGTCAACTTTAAAATCACTAAAACCGTTATAATCTAATTTCTTACACAAACGCAAAATAGTGCTTGTACTAACATGGTTAAGTTTAGCTAAGGTTTGAATACTCATATTTTTTAGTGTTTGTGAGTGGTCCATAATGTATTGAGCAACCCTTAACTCTTTTGAAGATAAGTCTTTTTTAACTTCTCTGAATTTTAAATTAATCATAATTTGGCCTATAATTGGAATATAGTTAGCTAAGTATATAAAATTAACATAAAAATAGAAAATATTTTTATAATTCATGTTATTTATATAATTTCAATAAGTTGTTATTATTTTTTGAATTAACTTTGAAACTAATCATTATTTAATATGTATTGAGTTGCTAAAATTTTTTGTTAAAAAGCCGATTATTTGCAATATAGTTAAAAATGAAATGACTGCTGTATTTATAATCTATTTAATCTTGACGATTAGTCCAGCCAGTGCTACTATTTGCAACCTATTCAGATAGACCTCTAAGGCGCGTTGGCAGAGTGGCCATGCTGCGGATTGCAAATCCGTCTACCTCGGTTCGACTCCGGGACGCGCCTCCATTTCATCTTAAATTAATTAATATTCTTAATTATTACTTAGGTTATAGTTAATTTTATAGTCTAATTCATTGGTATTAACTATGAGTTACTTTAATTATCATGCGAAAGCAAAAAAGTTAATCAAGGATGGTCATCTTATTAGGTATGAGTTTGTTGATAATTGGAATGGTATCAAGCCTGCATTAGTTTTATATTTTAGAGAGGCTAACCCCATGCCAATTAGAGAATATCGATGGAATGAATATTTGCCATTGTTGAGTAATGGGGAGAGTTTATTAAAATAAGTAGCTTTGCTTAATAAAGCATTAGGCTGATATGTAAGGCTAATGCTCAAATTACTGTCTCCATAATACTTTGTGTAGCATTAGTTGAAATAGATACTGTTCGAATTAAATTGCCACCACTAATAAATACTCTCAATTTTTGCAAAAAAATAATCCTATTAACTCACCGTGCCAAGTAATTAGTTTAATCTTTGAATTTTTTTCCTTAATTTATTTCCATTTTGCTAAGTTATATCCAAATTCATTTTAGTATTGTAATAGGTATCGCTCCATGCGGCTTTGCCTAAAAAGAATGATTGAAAATTAAAAGAGTGAGAAACATTCGTAAATTTGTTCGAATCTAATCATATTGATTAATAAAACACTTTTTAATGAATGTAGTTTTTGCGTTATATAGCTTGACTATATAATTAATTTGCCAACTGATAGGCTAAAGCGTAAAATGCCCGTCCTATTTTGCTTAATCTATTACTAATTAGTAATACTGACCTGAAATCAGAGGCATTTTTAATGACAAATTTATATGCAAAACCAGAATTACTTTCTCCTGCGGGTTCTTTAAAAAATATGCGCTATGCATTTGCATATGGTGCAGATGCAGTTTACGCAGGCCAACCCCGATATAGTTTGCGGGTTCGTAATAATGAATTCAATCATGAAAATTTAGCAATCGGCATTAACGAAGCTCATGCTCAAGGCAAAAAGTTTTATGTGGTGGTTAATATAGCACCACATAATTCTAAGTTAAAAACTTTTATTCGAGATTTAGAGCCTATTGTAAACATGAAACCGGATGCCTTTATCATGTCAGATCCAGGTTTAATTATGTTGGTTCGTGAACATTTTCCTGAAATGGAAGTGCACTTATCGGTACAATCCAACGCAGTTAACTGGGCAACGGTAAAATTTTGGCATCAAATGGGATTAACTCGCGTGGTATTATCACGTGAATTATCACTGGATGAAATTGCTGAGATCCGTGAAAAAGTGCCCGAAATGGAATTAGAAGTATTTATTCACGGTGCGTTATGTATGGCTTATTCTGGACGCTGTTTGCTTTCAGGTTATATTAATAAGCGTGACTCAAATCAGGGGACATGCACTAATGCATGCCGTTGGGAATATAAAGTAGCTGAAGGTAAAGAAGACGAAGTAGGGCAAATTGTTCATAAATGTGAACCGATACCAGTACAACAAGTCGAGCCAACATTAGGTATAGGTCAAACAACCAATAAAGTATTCATGCTTGAAGAGTCAGGGCGTCCAGGCGAATATATGCAAGCTTTTGAAGATGAACACGGTACATATATTATGAACTCAAAAGATTTAAGAGCTGTGGAGTTAGTCGACGATTTAACTAAAATTGGCGTACATTCGCTCAAAATTGAAGGAAGAACCAAATCTTTTTATTATTGTGCAAGAAC
This sequence comes from Gilliamella sp. Pas-s95, assembly GCF_009795795.1. NCBI lineage: Bacteria > Pseudomonadati > Pseudomonadota > Gammaproteobacteria > Orbales > Orbaceae > Gilliamella > Gilliamella sp. Pas-s95. Next base: position 19,187 of record NZ_WTFC01000013.1, read on the forward strand.
GGCGCAAGTGTATCGCCAAGCAATTGATGCGGCGAGTGAAGGTAAACCTTTTGATCCTCGTTTATTACAAGAACTTAATGCACTTGCCCATCGAGGCTATACCGAAGGATTTTTACGCCGTCATAAGCATGAAGAAATGCAAAATTACGAATATAGCCATTCGGTTTCAGAAAGGCAACAATTTGTTGGCGAATTTAGCGGTGAGCGGCTCAATGGCTTAGCTGAAGTTATCGTAAAGAATAAATTTTCTGTTGGGGATAGTGTCGAAATGATGACTCCCAAAGGTAATCAAAACTTCATTATCGAACGTATGGAAAACAAAAAGGGACAACCCGTTCCAGCAGGACTAGGTGATGGTCATATTGTTTATATTCCAATACCTGAAGATATAGATCTTAGTTATGCATTATTAATGCGTAATTTTGATGAGTAAATTGGACCATAAAAACTGTTCGGGATAATCGAACAGTTATTTTAAATCTTATTTTGTTATTGGCGAATTAAATCATCGCCATAACCAATCCATTTATATGTGGTTAAAGCTTCAAGACCCATTGGGCCTCGGGCATGTAATTTTTGAGTGCTAACAGCTACTTCTGCACCTAAACCAAATTGCCCACCATCAGTAAAGCGTGTTGATGCATTGACATAAACTGCAGCTGCATCAACTTGATTTACGAATTGTTCTGCATTAAGTAAGTTGCGTGTGAGAATTGATTCAGAATGACCCGTACCATATTCGCGGATATGCTCTACAGCCAGTTCAAGTGAATCAACAATAATTACGTTTAAATCTTTTGATAACCATTCTTGCCGTAATTCTTCATTTTTTACTGGTAGGATAGTTGCATTACCCGTTTTTAATATGTCATAACAGTTTTGGTCGGTATGTAATACGACGTTATTATCTACCATGACCTGATAAAGTTTTGGTAAAAACTTCTCCGCAATATTTCGATGGACTAGTAACGTTTCAAGCGTATTACAAGTACTTGGACGCTGAGTTTTGGCATTGACAATAATTGGTAGAGCATTATCAAAATCAGCAGTTTCATCAACAAAAATATGACAGACTCCAATACCTCCTGTAATGACGGGTATTGTCGAATATTCACGGCATAATTTATGTAAAGATGCACCACCTCGAGGGATAATCATATCGATATACTTATCGAGTTTAAGTAACTCATGAATATATTTACGATCAGGATTATTAATACATTGAACAGCTGTTTGGGGTAAACCAACTTGTTTTAATGCTTTTTGGATTACAGAAATTGTGGCTGTATTAGTATTGATTGTTTCTTTACCCCCACGAAGTATTGCGGCATTACCCGTTTTTAAACAAAGAGCTACAATATCAATTGTAACATTTGGTCGAGCTTCGTAAATCACACCAATAACTCCAAGTGGCACTCTGTGACGGTGTAACTTTAAGCCATTTTCTAAAGTAGAACCATCAATGATTTGACCAATAGGATCAGTTAATGAAACGACTTTTCGAACATCATTGGCAATAGATGATAGTCGCTCAGGTGTTAAGAGTAGACGATCTAAAATGGCTTCGTTTAAACCTTGCTCTTTCGCCGCTTGGATGTCCTTTTCATTTGCAATGAGTATACTTGCGCTATGCTGTTCTAATAAATCAGCAATAACCACCAAACTGTTATTTTTTATTGAGGTAGGACATTGTGCTAGTTGATATGAAGCAAGTCTAGCAGTTTTACCCATTTGCTGTAACATTTTTATCACCACTATTTTATATTGCTATTTGATTGTTTTATATTATTTATTTCTTTTAGTAATGATTGTTTATCATCATCAGTCATATAATTTAAATCTATCAAAATTTGCTTATGAAAAGTATTTTGTTTGTAGTCTATTATTAAAAAATTATTTTCTTTAATAATAGACTCAATATTTTTTAATAGGATGCAATTCATTTTATTACTTTCATTGCTTCGCATCAAAGCATAGACAAGAAAAAACAACGCAAAAAACAATAAATCAATTATTCTTAACTTACTGTTTTTTCCTACTGTTATATAGGTTTGACCCAAAATAATGTATTTTTCCGAACCACGCAGCAATAAATAAATAATCATAAATATTATTGCTATACCTAATTGTAATGGCAGTTTTAAGGTTAAAGCAAGATATAAAAAAATAACTAAAACTATAGATAATAGAATAATGCCATTTTTTATATATTTTCGTTGATAAAATACTAAGTCTTGATTTTCTTTTTTCCAGTTATTTGAATAACTATTAACTTCAATACTCAATTTTCTTTCTTCCCACTTTTTTGTTTGATAATAGTATTTTGTATTAAACGTAATTGTAATATTTTTAACATGAATTTGTATATTTATAAATCATAAAATAATCAGGTTGATTTATTTTTTGAGAATTGGAAAATATTAGTTTTTTTATTGGCTTGCTTTTATTTATACTTTAAAAACAAATACGTAATTTATCTAAAATTACTTTTTTTACGTCATTTTTTAAAAAATTTAAATGGATTTTTAAAGTGAATTTTTTACGAGTGATTTTATTGCAATATGAATAAATTCTTTTTTATTTCATATTTGACAGATTAATTTTTTACTACGGGGGAAAGCCCAAATTAACTCTAAAGTTATGAGAAAAAATATTGCCTTATTGTTTAATTATCATATCATCTCGATGAACTGCAACAGGACCATATTCATAACCAATAATTTTGTAAATTTCTTGCGAATGATGCCCTGCAATTTGTCTTAAAGCATCACTGTTATAACGGCTAACACCTCGAGCAATATGTTTGCCTAAGCTATCACATATATCAATAACTTCACCGCGCGAAAAGTCCTTTTCAACTTTTAGAATACCTTTAGGTAATAGCGAACCGCCATTATTTAAAATCGCATTAACAGCACCATCATCTAATAACACTTTGCCTGCTTTAGGTGCGCCAAATAACCAGTGTTTTCGATGTTCTAATGGTGTCTTTTGAGCAATAAATCGTGTACCAACAGGGTGATTATTGATAATATCAATAATCACATTGGCTCTGTTTCCTGCCGCAATCATAACTTCAATACCCGCACTACCAGCAACTTTTGCTGCTTGTAGTTTTGTTGTCATACCACCAGTGCCAAGCCCTGAAACACTATCACCAGCAATGCTTAGTAATTTATCATCAATGTGATCTACTTCATGAATTAACTTGGCATTTACATCTGCTCTTGGATCGGCTGTATAGAGTCCTTCAATGTCGGTTAATAAAATCAGCTTATCAGCTTCGGCTAAAATTGCTGCTAGCGCTGATAAATTATCATTGTCTCCAACTTTTATTTCGGCGGTTGCAACAGCATCATTTTCGTTAATGACCGGAATGATATGATTATCCAACATGGCTTTTAACACATCTTGCGCATTTAAAAATCGTTCACGATCTTCAAGGTCGGCACGGGTAAGTAACATTTGGCCAATATAGATTTTATAGATAGAAAACAGTTGTTCCCAAAGCTGTATTAATTTACTTTGACCAACCGATGCAAGCAATTGTTTTGATGCAACAGTATTAGGTAGAGTAGGGAAGTTTAAGTATTCGCGACCAGCTGCAATTGCGCCAGAAGTAACAATAATAATTTTATGTCCATCTTGATGTAAACATGCACATTGTCTTATCAGCTCAACTATTCGTGCCCGATCGAGTTGTTTTGAGCCAGCAGTTAACACACTGGTACCTAATTTAACAACAACAATTTGTTGTTTTTTATTGATCATAACATTGCTCTTATTTTTAATCGTGTATTATAAAATAGACTCCATCCATTTTACTGATTGAGTAAACGCTTGATGCAAACTTGTTTGTAACTGTTTTTTAGACACTGTTACTATTTTATTTTGTTTAATTGAATGAATCAATTTTGCTTCACAAAGATTACTTAGCTTATCATCCTCAAATATAATATTCATGACTGGCACATGGCAAGCATGAGTTAAAAGGCCTTGATTTTTTAGTGAAAAGTATTTCAGTTCTGCCGCTAATTGCTGATTGGATACCGAAGGTAATGCCAAGCGACTTGCGAGCATATCTTTGTAGCTATTAGGTAGATTTTTTTGCAGCTCATTATCAACAAAAATTTGGTGAACAAATGGAGTGAAGTTAAACAATCCTTTTATTTTATTTGGCATTAAATAGGCCAAACGTGTAGCAATATGCGAACCAAAACGAAAGCCTGCAACAAAAACACGATGATCATCAACCCATGGTACAGAGGATAATTGCTCTAATATAGCTTGATGAATTTGGCTACTATTTTGTGTTAAAGCAAAGTTACGGCTATACCCAACTGTCGGTAAGTCAACAGTTAACATAGCAAATCCATGTGGGGCTAAAAACTCACTAAAATAACGATAGTAATCGATCTGCAAATTACCTAATGCATTACAGATTAGCACAACAGGGCAAACTTTTTCAGTTTTTGGTAGATGCAAAATTGCTTTGACGCTACGATTATCAACCTTAAATTCAAGCTCTTTAATCAAAAGAGGGGAAAAACTAAGCGCTTTAGTATAAGCTTGATAAGCACAAGTTTGGGCATACATTGCCAGTTCATCATTTTTAAAATGAGGATAACTGGCGATACTTGAAAATTCACTAGCAATAAGGTAATAATTGAGTAAATTGTTTTTATCTTCATTGGTAAGATTAGTTTTATCAATCGACTCTGCTTTAGCTTGCCAGATTGCTGCTTGGTTTAAAAATTCATAAACCCAGTTGCCAGATTGATAACCAACAACGGTGTCTAACCAGTTATCATTTGTATGATGCCTAGTTGAAGCGGCAATTTTGGATAAAACCGCTTCAGCTTCTAATTTAGGCAAACCACGCCAATGCCACAAAATGGGATTAATAATACGATACCATCTTGAATCAATTTCACCATCTAACGCACTAATGCTACTGCCATCACTACTATCGATACGATTTATGAGTGTTGAAGTTTCTGGATAATCAAATTGTGGTTTGAATATCTGTGCCGTTAGATTTTCGGTAGTTGCCATAACAACTTTAATTTCCCTATTGATTATTTATGATCACAAATTGGTTTAACGAACATCACTCCAGTATCCCAAGGTTGTTCGATCCAGGTATCTTGAGCGATATCGACAACATAATCATCAACAAGTGGTTTACCTGCAGGTTTTGCAAAAATAGTAACAAAGTGTGCTTTTGGATACATTTCGCGGATAGTGTGAGCGGTGTTACCTGTATCGACTAAATCATCAACGACAATAAAGCCTTCACCATCGCCATTGGCCTGTTTTAATATTAGTTTTTCTCGTTGATGATCATGATCGTAACTTGAAATACAAACCGTATCGACATAACGAATACTTAATTCACGCGCTAAGATAGCCGCCGGAACTAATCCACCACGACTAACGGCAATAATACCTTTCCATTGATTAGCAGGTAATAAGCGTTCTGAAAGTTGGCGCCCGTAGGATTGTAACATTTCCCAAGTGACATTGAATTTTTTCTTTTCAGCAATAAGTTCTGCTTTGTGTTGTTTTTTTGCTTGGATTTCTTGTTCAGTTAATAAAGTTTGTTCTGTTGACATGTGTAACCTGCAATTTTAATCGGATGTAAGAATAAATAAATATTAATGGATTAAAAATAGATGTAAAATTGCACCTTATTATAGAGTGATTAGTTAAAAAAAACCACTCATTAATTTATTACTTACTTAATAATTGAGGTTATATTATGCTTTCTACCTTAACACCTAAATTTGTTTGGCAGATTTTTAATGATATTTGTAAAATCCCCCACCCATCTCACCATGAACAAATGATCACCAAATATATTGTCGATTTTGCCAATACTCATCATATCGATTGCAAACTTGATAAAGTGGGTAATATTTTATTAACAAAGCCTGCGACCAAAGGCATGGAAGCGTGCCCGTCGATTGCATTACAGGCACATATGGATATGGTGCCACAAAAAAACGAAGGCACTAGTCACAATTTTTTAACCGACCCAATACAAGCTTATGTTGATGGTGAATGGGTAAAAGCTAAAGGTACTACATTGGGTGCTGATAATGGAGTCGGACTTGCTTCTGCGCTTGCTGTTTTAATTGATCCAGCAGTTGAACATGGACCAATTGAAGTATTGGTAACCGTATCAGAAGAAACGGGTATGCATGGCGCCTTTGGTTTACAACCAGATTGGCTAAAAAGCCAATATTTAATTAACACAGATTCTGAAGACGAAGGTGAAATATTTACTGGATGTGCTGGTGGTGTTGACTTTACATCGACTTTTTCTATTACTTATGCAGTAATACCTGAAAAACATGATTGTTATATGAGCATTTCGCTTAAAGGGTTAAAAGGTGGCCATTCAGGTTGTGATATTCACCTTGGTCGTGGTAATGCAATAAAATTAATGGCTCGCTTTTTAGCGCAATATGCGCAAGATGTCTCATTTAGATTAGCCGATATCAAAGGTGGATCATTACGTAATGCTATTCCAAGAGAAGCCTTTGCTGAAATCACGCTAAACAAACAGGATTTACCTAAATTAGAGGCTATTATCAAGCAATATCAAACTATTTTACATAATGAGTTAGGGCATGTAGAACCCGCTATTGAAATAACATTATCAGAGGTTGAATCCAATAAAGTAAAACGCATATTAACCACTGAACATCAAGATAAGATCATTAATTGGTTAAATACAGCACCTAATGGTGTGGTTAGAATGAGTGATCAGCTTCATGGTGTGGTTGAAACATCACTTAATTTAGGTATTGTCAGTATTGACGATAACCAATTTAATACCCATTTTTTAATTCGCTCTCAAGTCGATAGTGCTAAGGATGCTGTTGTATCAACACTGATATCACTTAGCCAACTCGTGAATGCCAATTATGAAATAAGTGGTGGTTATTCAGGATGGGAACCTAATTTAGATTCACAATTACTAAAACTGGCCAAAGATAAATATCATGAAATTTTTTCTCAGCAAGCGAAAATAATGGTGATTCATGCTGGGCTTGAATGCGGTCTATTTAAGCAAAGTTATCCACATATGGATATGATTTCAATTGGGCCAACGATTGTTTCGCCACATTCTCCAGATGAAAAGGTCAATATTCAAAGTGTTTATCGTTATTGGGAATTATTAGTAGCGATATTAAAATCAGCAAGTCTTTTAAAATAATCTACCGCGTTGCCTGCCGATCTTTATCGGTAGGTATCTAAAGTTGTTTGCTTGTATTTACTCAAGAAAATAAAATCATAAATTAGATTTACTTAAAATAGTAAGAAAAAATCTCCCCAAAAAACAAAAATGAAATTAAATTCATAAAAAGTGAATAAAAATTCATTTTGACACTTGTAATAGCCTTATAAATAACCTACTATATACAAATTATTGTATAAAAAATAGATAAGGATAGGTATGTTAAAGGCCATTATTGTAGGAGCAAGTGGTTATGCCGGTGCGAAATTAGCTTATTATTTACATAAGCATCCGCATATAGAACTTATTGCTTTAACAGTATCAGAAAACAGCCAAGATGGTGGTAAGCTTATTTCTGATTACGATTTACATCCCCAGTTAAAAGGTGTTGTTGATTTACCACTTATAGCCACTGCGGATTATTCGGCTTATATTAATGATGTCGATATCGTTTTTTTAGCTACTGAACATGCCGTTAGTCACGATATCGCCCCTTATTTCTTAGAACATGGTTGTACCGTTTTTGATTTATCTGGTGCGTTTAGAGTCAATTCCACCACTTTTTATACTGATTATTATGGCTTTACCCACCAACATCCAAAATGGTTAGACAAGGCCGTTTATGGCTTAGCTGAATGGAATAGTGAACAGATCAAAAGTGCTCAACTTATTGCAGTACCAGGGTGTTATCCTACCGCTTCGCAATTACCTCTTAAACCATTAATTAAAGAAGAACTACTAGACAGTTCACAATGGCCTGTCATTAATGCCGTCAGTGGTGTGAGTGGTGCTGGGCGAAAACCTGCGCATAATAATATATTTTGCGAAGTGAGCTTACATGCTTATGGGTTATTTACTCATCGCCATCAACCCGAAATTGCGACACATTTAGGGCAAGAAGTGATCTTTACACCTCATTTAGGTAGTTTTAAACAAGGTATTCATGCCACTATAACTTGCCGAGTAAAAGAAGGCGTAACATCACAAGATATTCTTACGGCTTTAAATAAATATTACCAAAATAAACCTTTAATCAGAGTCTATCAAAAAAATTGGCCGGCATTAAAATCTGTCATTGGTTTGCCTTATTGCGATATTGGCTTTGTATTAAAAGATCGCCATTTAATATTAATTTCTGTTGAAGACAACTTATTAAAAGGCGCAGCAGCACAAGCAGTGCAGTGTATGAACATTCGATATGGATTTGATGAAACCACATCATTATTATAAAAATGGATGAAATTATATTTAAATTCTGTAAAAAATTATTGAATAAATAAGCAGTAAGTTAAATTAATAGGAAACTAAAATGAAACCATTAATTATAAAGCTTGGTGGTGTATTACTCGATAACAAAGATGCTCTAAGTAAGTTATTTGTTGTTATTCGTGAATATAAAAAGAATTTTCAGCGGTCACTAATTATTGTGCATGGTGGTGGTACAGTGGTCGATTCACTAATGGATAGACTCTCTTTGCCCGTGGTACGTCGAAATGGACTACGAGTTACCCCTGCTGACCAAATTGACGTTATTGTCGGTAGCCTTGCTGGCAGTGCCAATACCACTTTATTATCAGAAGCTAAAAAACAGCAAATAGCTAGTGTGGGACTCTGCTTAGCTGATGGTAATAGTGTAGACGTCAAGCAAATTTCGGAAGATCTTGGTTATGTTGGCGAAGCCAAAACCGGCGATCCTACATTAATAAACCTACTTGTTAATGCCGGTTACTTACCCATTGTCAGCTCGATTGGTATCACTGAAGAAGGGCAAATGATGAATGTCAATGCTGATCATGCTGCGGTCGCGCTAGCTAAAACCTTAAATGCTGACTTGATATTGCTATCTGATGTGGTTGGCGTACTTGATGAAAACAAGCAACGCATTGAATCACTAACGCAATCACAAGCCGATCAGCTGATTGCCAAAGGTATTATTACAGAGGGTATGCTCGTAAAAGTCAATTCCGCTTTTGAAGCTGCCAAAGCCTTAGGACGACCGATTGCAATTGCTAGTTGGAAAGAGTCTGACCAACTGGTTCAATTATTTAACGGCCAATCAGGTACAACAGGCACAAGAATTATTGCTTAAATATTAAGCTGATATTATATTAAACTGGTTAGCTATATTTAACAATTTAAAGTAAAGGTCTCTAACTCATTTTTTACCGTAAGTTAATTTAGAAAGGGTGTAGCATGAAAAAAAGTGGAACAAAAAAGGTTGTATTGGCTTATTCAGGCGGTTTGGATACATCGGCGATTATTCCTTGGTTAAAAGAAAATTATGGCGGGTGTGAAGTTTATGCATTCGTTGCTAATGTAGGTCAAGATCCAAAAGAATTAAAAGATGTAGAAAAAAAAGCCAAAGCATCGGGTGCAGTTGCTTGTAAAGTTGTTGATTTACGAGAAGAATTTGTTAAAGACTATGTATATCCCGTCTTAAAAACAGGGGCTTTATACGAAGGTACTTATTATCTTGGTACTTCGATGGCTCGTCCAATTATTGCTAAGGCACAAGTGGAATATGCGCTAGAGGTTGGCGCTGATACATTATGCCATGGTGCAACGGGTAAAGGTAATGACCAAGTACGTTTTGAAACTACTTATACTGCACTCGCGCCACAACTTAAAGTGATTGCACCTTGGCGTGAATGGGATCTACGTTCACGTGAAGCATTAATTGATTATTTAAAAGTTCGTAAAATTCCAACTACTGCAACCGTTGAAAAAATTTATAGTCGTGACGAAAATGCATGGCATATCTCAACCGAAGGCGGCGTGTTAGAAAGCACATGGAACCAAGCTAATGCTGATTGCTGGGCTTGGACTGTTTCGCCAGAAGAAGCGCCAGACAAACCAGAATTAGTGACCATTGGCATTGAAAAAGGTGAAGTGATTTCAGTCAATGGTAAAAAATTATCGCCTTACAACTGTGTTGCAACATTAAATAAAATTGGTGCAAAACATGGTGTTGGGCGAGTTGATATTATTGAAAATCGCCTAGTTGGCATTAAATCACGGGGTTGTTATGAAACGCCTGGCGGCACAATCATGATGACAGCATTACGCGGTTTAGAACAATTAATCTTAGATCGTGACAGCTTTAAATGGCGCGAACAACTTGGTTTAGAAATGGCATACGTTGTTTACGATGGACGCTGGTTTGCTCCATATCGTCGATCAATTCAAGCCGCAGCCGAAGTTTTAGCGCAAGATATGACAGGCGAAGTAGTGGTTAAACTTTATAAAGGTAATGCGACTGCGGTACAAAAGCAATCACCAAATAGCTTATACAGCGAAGAGTTTGCCACATTTGGTGAAGATGAAGTTTATGATCATAGCCATGCTGGTGGGTTTATTCGTCTATTCTCGTTATCATCACGTATACGTGCATTAAATGAAGAAAAACAAAAACAACCTGCAAAAAAAGCTAAAACAGCTAAATCCGCCACTAACACAAAAACAGCAGCTAAAAAATCAACAACAAAAACGAAAAAGTAAACGCTAATGCGCAAATAAAAAAGTGATAATAATAAATATATACAGGTTAAACCCTGTATATATTATTTTTATTCTTGATAAAATTTAAATTATTTAAGCAATTATTGAAGATAATATTGAGGTAATTATGGCATTATGGGGAGGACGTTTTAGTCAAGCGGCAGATCAACGATTTAAGCATTTTAATGATTCATTACGCTTTGACTATCGTCTTGCAGAGCAAGATATCATGGGTTCAATTGCTTGGTCAAAAGCATTGGTGACGGTTAACGTTATATCTTATGATGAACAAAAAAAATTAGAAAAAGCCTTAAATGAATTACTGATTTCGGTTCAACAAGATCCCAAACAGATTTTACAAAGTGATGCCGAAGATATACACAGTTGGGTTGAACAAAAACTGATCGAAAAAATTGGCGATTTAGGTAAAAAATTACATACAGGCCGAAGCCGTAACGACCAATCAACGACCGATTTAAAACTATGGTGTAAAGATCAGATTCCTTATTTAATTAGTACGATTAATCACTTGCGACAATCTCTGGTTATAACTGCCGAACAGCATCAAAATGCGATTATGCCCGGTTACACCCACTTGCAACGTGCTCAACCAATTACTTTTGCTCACTGGTGCTTAGCTTATTTTGAAATGCTTAGCCGTGATGTCAGTCGCTTACAAGATACACTAAAACGCTTAGACGTTAGCCCATTAGGTTCAGGTGCATTAGCCGGAACCGCCTATCCGATGGATCGTGAGCAATTGGCGCATTGGTTAGGGTTTGCTCAAGCAACTAATAATAGTTTAGATTCGGTGTCTGATCGTGATCATATTGTTGAATTATTAAATAACGCCTCAATAGGCATGGTACATCTATCGCGTTTTGCTGAAGATCTTATTATTTTCAACAGTGGCGAAGCCAACTTTGTTGAGTTATCAGATCGCGTTACGTCAGGTTCTTCACTCATGCCACAAAAAAAGAATCCCGATGCATTAGAACTGATTCGCGGCAAAGTAGGGCGGGTTACGGGTGCTCTAATGGGAACACTCATGACTATCAAAGGTTTACCGCTTGCTTATAATAAAGATCTACAAGAAGACAAAGAACACCTATTTGATGCGCTCGACACTTGGCAAGAATGTTTAGATATGGCCACACTAGTGTTAGAAGATATCAACATTAACTATACAAACTGCCAAGAAGCCGCTAAACAAGGTTATTCAAATGCAACCGAACTTGCTGATTATTTAGTTGCCAAAGGCATACCATTCCGCGAAGCTCATCACATTGTTGGCGAAGCCGTTGTTGATGCGATAGCAAAGCAAAAAGCACTCGAAGAACTCTCACTTGCAGAACTACAAAAATTCAGCCCCGTGATCAATAATGATGTCTATCCAATATTATCGTTAGAATCATGCTTAGCTAAACGTTGTGCTAAAGGTGGCGTTGCACCACAGCAGGTGAAATCAGCGATTGAAGTTGCCAAGCAACAACTTTCATAATCACCTATATCAATCTAATTACAACCATGCCGGCATTCGCCGGTTTTTTATACTAAAACATATAGTTTCCTGAAACTTTTTTACAAAAAATCTGATTGTATATCTGTCCATACAGTGTAAAAATAGAATTCTTTTTTTGAATGGATCAAAGTGAATCGTAATGAATAAAAGTTATAACTTTAGTGCAGGTCCTGCAAAATTGCCTGCTGATGTATTAAAGCAAGTTCAAACTGAATTATTAAATTGGCGTAATACAGGCGCATCAGTTATGGAATTAAGCCATAGAGGTAAAGATTTTGATGCATGTGCTATTGAAGCCTCTAACGACCTGCGTGCAATTTTAAACATCCCTAATAATTATAAAATCCTTTATTGCCAAGGTGGTGCTAGAGCACAATTTGCCGCAGTTCCATTGAACATCTTAGGTAACAAAACTAGTGCAGACTATATCAACAGCGGTTATTGGAGCCAATGCGCAGCCAAAGAAGCTAGCAAATATTGCCAAATTAATGAACAAAATGTTGTTATCAAACAAAATGGACTAACAGCTATCAAACCTATGTCAGAATGGCAATTAAATGATAATGCTGCCTATATACACTATTGCCCAAACGAAACAATCGACGGGATTCAAATCTTTGAAGAGCCCAACTTTGACAATAAAACTGTGGTTGCTGACTTATCATCATGCATATTATCGCAACCTATTGATGTAAGCCGATATGGCATTATTTATGCTGGTGCACAAAAAAATATTGGTCCATCAGGCATTACCATTGTTATTGTGCGTGAAGATCTTATTGGTTATGCGCAAAAAATCCTACCATCAGTATTAGATTACAAAATTTTATTGGACAACGATTCCATGTTTAACACGCCACCTACATTTGCATGGTATATGTCAGGCTTAGTATTTAAATGGATAAAAAGCCTTGGTGGACTAAAAGCAATGCAGCAACGAAACCAAGCCAAAGCGCAATTACTATACCAATTTATCGATCAATCCGATTTTTATCGAAATACTGTCGCAGCAGCGAATCGATCAATTATGAATGTCACTTTCTTATCGCCAAATGAAGAACTAGATAAAAAATTTGTAAGCGAAGCAACTCAAGCTAACATTATTGGCATCAAAGGTCACCGTATTGCCGGTGGAATGCGTGCATCCATTTATAACGCGATGGATCAAGAAGGCGTGAATTATTTAATTGATTTTATGCGGCAATTTGAAAAACAAAATGGTTAAATTAACTCAAGATATTACAATTCATTAATACCAATAAAAGGGAGGCAAAGCTCCCTTTCTTATTTAACTAGCCTTATTTACAACTATAAACATCACCAACCATAACCGCATCTGTTGGCGCAATATCCGAAATATATTGCATAGAAGTATCTTGTGCGTTATAAATCACATTCCCCCCCATTGCAGCAGCCTTATTCATCAGCTCAGAAGCTGCATCGCGAATTAGCTCGCTATGAGTTTTAAGGCCAGAAAAGAAACTACTACGACGTCCTTCCGCTTTACCCAATAACTGACAAGAAGCCGCAGGCTTAGTATCAATAAACTGAACTTGACTACCAGCAGAAGTAGGTTGATATTTAGAACCACTACAAGCACCTAAAAGCAAGGTTGCAAACATCGCAACACTAATAAATAATAATTTTTTGAGAGACATAACATTTCCTCAACCAATAAATAATGAACAATAATAAACCAAATTATTGTATCAGTTTAATTAAACAAAAAATATCAGTAATTAAACTCGCATAAAATCCAATAAATTACAGATTAATAAATAATCAAACCAACCTATTTTATTAATTAACTATAGCAAATTTGATTCAACTCTATTATAATCATAACCCTACTAACTCAGTAGTACATCCAAATGGCCCCTTAGCTCAGTTGGTCAGAGCAGTCGACTCATAATCGATTGGTCACTGGTTCAAGTCCAGTAGGGGCCACCATTAAAAATCATGATTTATATAATTTTTAAGCATTTCTTAGATTTTCCATTGTGCTATTGAATGAGCCTTGTGCCGTAAATGTGACGTTATTTGCGAATTTAAGCATGTGATCTGCGTTTGAATGGGCGTATTTATTCATCACCTCTAACGTCTCCCATCCACTAATATTCTTGAGCATAAAAAACTGAAGTTTCTGCGACAAGCTTATAGTTAATATATTATCTAGTCACCAACCAATTCCCTTGCAGTATGTCTTTGTTGTTACAGGAGCGATGCTTTCAAAGTTATTTTTAATCATACATTGTTCAAAATAATAATTTGTATAAAATGGGATATAAGGACCTGTTCCCGGATAATGATATAGTATACCATCTTTTGGAATATAAGGGGCACACGCCTTATTTAATCTATCAACACTAGGAAAGTTGTCATTGTCGTCATAAGCTAAAAATTTGGTGAGGATTTGTTCTGTTGTACCTGTCAATTTTTTAGTGTTTTTACCAAAATAATCGTTCTCAAGATAATTGTGTTGAATCCAAACAGCATCAGGTAAATATTCTTGGGATATATGCCCATCAGTACATAACTGGGTAAAAATATTAATAAGAACAATTCTTGCATTCTCTGCTTCTTGGCTACATTTTTTAATATCGAGCTTTGAAGCTTTAGATTTTTTATTATCAACTGATTGCCAATATGCATTTTTATAATCATTGAATGTCGATTTAACTGTACCAAAAAGGCAAAGCTCTCCACGACTCGAACAAGACGGAACAATAACAGCAATAATAGCAACAATAGCAATAATAGGGACAACAAAAAGTATTACTTTTAATTTAACCATTGATTATTCTCAATTCAATTTATGTGAACTCATTTTATATTATATTAAAAAAATCAAAAAAAAACTTAGAAAATGCCATTTTTCACCTAAATGGTGGGATTGTATATTTGACACAAAAAATAGCAACTAATGTCATTGATGATTATAATTCTAATTGCATTAAAAAATTAATTTTATTTAAACTCAGCATCACTTTTTTAACCACAAACATGCAAAAGTGATGTTGTTTTATTTATTAAATGATTAAATTATTTAATTATTTAAGATTAAAATTTTAACAATTTTTTCAGTCTTTTTATCCTTACCTTTTTAGGCTGATTTAAAGTTATTAAAGATTGAACGTTATTTTGTAACCCCCCCATTTTTATAAAATACAAAACCTACTTAACCTGTTGTAACTCACTGCTGCTACATTTAATTGTGATATGCAATCGATCGAATTGATCCATAGAATCAATTTCCCAGCAGCTTCTCATGATTGGGTTGATTTTTTTGATTAATTCTACTTCTTCATAGTTGTAACTGCAGCTAACCCAACTACCTCCTTCGTCGTAAATGGTGTTTACGCTCCAAGTTGCTTGATGTTGTTTACCATCAATGATACCGGTTTCTGGTTTTTGCTGGATTTTTTTAGCGGGATTATCGGAATAGACGCCAACGCCATCAAGCAATAATAATGCATCTTTCTTTTCAGAAACCGCCCAATCGTTAGGCAGGTTATTAATATCTAAATGAGCGGATTTAATTGTTACTGAGCTTGGACAAGTTATTTCGTCGGCTTGAGCTGTGGGTAAAGCACTCATCCAAGCTAAAATGACAATACTAAGGCTGATTATTTTATATTTCATGGATAGATCCTGATAAAACATTGAACGTGTAATTATGCCAATGTCATCAATAACGTCAAGTATAAAAATAAGATTTTATTAAGGTTTTTAAAAGTATTGGGTATTTTATGGTAAATTTATAAGTGGATCGTTTTTTAACACAATAGTGATAAAAAATCAGTCAGGAAAGGTATTGATTTTATTGAATTTTTTTTGTTTTGTTATTTTTAGTAAAATCAAGGGATTATCTAATGTAGATCCCATCAATGTCTCAAATTTAAGTGATTTTTGCATAACCTATTAATTAATTGTTGAATTTGTAGTCATTGTGTTACATTATTATTTAGATAAGTACACTATGTTAATATGAAAAAGGAGTGCTAATTGAAATTAGTAACAAAATATATGTTCCAAAAAGTGCTAAACATTCGTCCCTTGCTTATAGCCTTTGCTATTTGTTATTTGTTTATGATTATTCCTATATTGGCGACTATTAAGTTTGATTCTTATTCAAATATTTACTTTCCTATTATTTATTTGTTTTTAGGTTTAACCTTATTGATCGAAGTTGTTTTATTTGTTTTGATGTTGATAAAACTGTTTACTGAGCCAAATACCTGCCAATTTACCTCTTTTTTAGGGCTATTTTTCAGCGAACTGTTTTGTATTTTTTGGGGGGGCGCTGTTTACTTTAGTGCTGTTGCTTACAGTATTGGTTTAAATGAACTTTTTGTCTTTTTATGTGCATTTTTATTTCCTGTTATAAGTGGCTTGGCATATGGCATATTGTTTATTATTAAGGTATTAAGATGTTTGGTTTGCTTTGTATTAAAACAAAAGTAACGCTATTTTAAGCAAGCTCCATGAGCCCAATTTTTCAAAACGATAGCAATATAAAAAGGATTGATTTTATTTAAAAAAACAATATAAAAACTTTAATAAAATCAATGTCTTTCCTGACTGTTTTTTGTGTGATAAAAATAACAATTTCATTGATTTTTTTGTTGAAAAATTATACTTGCTTTTTTCTTAAATCAGCGCTTATATATACATTGATAAGCAATTGGGCTTATCACCAATTTTATCAGGAGGAAACTTATCATGGTACAAAAATTTGCTGCATATGGTAGTGATGTTTCGGCTGGTACTTATAAGTGTGCCGATTGCGGCTATCTGTATTCAAACCAAAGCAAAAAATCGTTACCTCCTTGCCCTGATCATAATAAAAAACCGCATAGCAAAAATGGGTGGTATATTATGTCTGGACAGGGTGATTCAGTTAAAGATCCTCATCCAAATAAAAAGTGATTTTAGTCACTTAAGACGATTAAAGGCAGCCATCGGGTTGCCTTTTTTGATTGTATCGATTTTAGATAATTGTCGTTTTGATGAATATTTTATTTTGTGTTATTTTTATCTGATTATTTTGTATAAAATAACAATATATTTAGGCTTATCGAAATCAATAATGCCGTTAAAATAATATAATTTGATTAAGATTCAATGTAAGGAATATTGAAGTGAAAAAACGAATAAAATTGGCTGCACTATTTTCTGCTTTTTTTATGATTTCGAGTGCGTATAGTGCCGAATTGCCTCCGTCAGCAAATATAACTAAAGCCTTTGCGGATAGTGCTAAAAGATCGATATTAGGCGAAGGTGGAACATTTCCCGTTAAAGTCGAAGCGGGTTACGAAGTCACTAATATTTTTTATAACCTTAATAACGTTGTTTTTGAATACAATATGCCAACTGATAGCCAAAGTGCATCAATGGAAGAGATTATCGAAGGCATTAGGCTTGGTCTAAATGCACAATTTTGTGACAAGCAAGACGTGATTGATGTGTTACGTGCTTATGATATTAGCTTCTTGTTCCGCTTTCAATTCACTGATAATCGTATTGTACCTGCAACGTTATCCATTGATAATATTTGTCAAAAACAATAAGCAGATTATCAATTACATCTATATTATCTTTCTTTACTTAAAAAAATTGAAATGGTTAGTGTAGTTTGTAGGATTAAACAAGCTGTTTATAACATGAGCCTGAAAAATAGATTAATAGAATACGCACAAACTTTGAATGAAGTTCAAGTTGATTATCCTTTTAAAAAATTTCCTGATTATAAAGTACTTCGACATAAACGTAATGGTAAATGGTTTGGTTTAATTATGTTAGTTGAGAAAAATAAATTAGGTTTTCGATCTAACGATATGGTAGAAATAATTGATGTGAAATCCGATCCAGAATTGATTTCTATAATAAAAAATAGTTCAGGTTTATTACCGGCTTACCATATGAATAAAAATCATTGGATCACAATAATGCTCGACGGTTCGATATCATTTGAACAAATCACAAATTTATTAAACTATAGTTATGATTTAACGATCTAAACTGTATGGATATAGTTTTTAGGCAATATATAATTAAGCAATTGGTTTATCCAATAACAAACGTGTTATGGATGACTTCTTGAGTATTTTTTATATAAACTATCTGATCAATGTTTTTGGTAGCATTAAAGCCCAGATATCGAGCAGATAGTTTAGTTGAAGTGGCTCAAAATCAAATTTTGAACCCGCATTTCACTACTATAAAGATGAGGGTTCAAATCACGAAAATTTGCAAAGGTGATATAATTTTTGGCAAAACTGTTAAGGCTAAAAAGTGCTAAAAATTTTATTTTAAATGATAATAAATATATATTTGTATATATTAAATTAACAAAAGATATAAAAATTAGTATGTTAAAAAATATAAAAAAGCAGTCTATTGTGAAATTATATTTACTAATATGACTCTAACTTTAGTTTCTGATTGTAAAATAAACAGTAAATTTTATTATTGGAGATAGACAATAACAAAATAAACAGAAAATATTATGGAATTGCTTTATAATGTAAGCGGACAATCCACTTTTTATTTATTTAGGAATCATTTCATGTCATTTGACTCTCTTGGCTTAGACGCTGAGATTTTAAAAGCAATTCAAGAACAAAACTATACAGACCCAACTCCTATCCAACAGCAAGCTATTCCAGTTATTTTATCCGGTAAAGATCTTATGGCAAGTGCACAAACCGGTACAGGTAAAACGGCAGGTTTTGGTTTACCCATTTTGCAAAAATGGGTAGAACAGCAAGCGCAAGCAACTAATAAGCCTGAAGCAAAAAAAGGCAAACGTCCTTTATATGCACTGATTTTAGCACCAACTCGTGAGCTTGCTGCACAAATTGGCGAAAATATTCGTGAATATAGCCGTTATTTACCCATTCGGTCATTGGTGGTATTTGGTGGAGTAAGTATTAATCCGCAAATGATGAAACTACGTGGTGGTGTGGATGTATTAATTGCAACACCAGGGCGATTACTCGATTTAGTGCAACAAAATGCCGTAGATCTTTCAACGATTAAAATGCTCGTATTGGATGAAGCTGATCGCATGTTAGATATGGGCTTTATTCATGATATTCGCCGTGTGATTGCAAAATTACCTAAAAAACGCCAAAATTTGATGTTTTCGGCAACTTTTTCTGATGAAATAAAAGTATTAGCGCAATCGATTTTGCATGCCCCAGAATTGGTTGCTGTTGCGAAAACCAATAGCGCTTCAGAGCAGATCACCCAATACGTGCATCGGGTTGATAAACGTCGTAAGCGTGAGTTGTTGTCTTATTTAATTGGTAAAAATCAGTGGCAACAGGTGTTGGTCTTTACTCGCACTAAATATGGTGCGAATCACTTAGCTGAACAGTTGACTAAAGATGGTATAAAAGCGGCAGCCATTCATGGCAATAAGAGCCAAGGCGCACGCACTAAAGCTTTGGCAGATTTTAAAAGTGGACAAATTAGAGCATTAGTAGCAACCGATATTGCCGCTCGCGGTCTTGATATTGAGTTACTTCCTTATGTGGTGAATTATGAACTTCCGCAAGTGGCGGAAGATTATGTGCATCGCATTGGGCGAACAGGACGTGCTCAAAATGAAGGGCAAGCTATTTCACTGGTATGCATTGATGAGCTTCCTCAATTAAAAGCGATTGAAAAGTTAATTAAAAAAACGATTCCAGAATTAACAACTCAAGGTTTTGACGTTGACCCTAAAATTAAAGCTGAACCGATAAAAAAATCATCACAAAGGCGAGCACCACCAAAAAGAGGAGGTGCAAGCGCAAACCGATCGTCGCAGTTCAATCAAAATGGTGTGAAATCATCAAGCCGACATAATCACACTAAAAATAAACAAACTAATTAATATTTAATAATGTAGAAGGAAACTATTATGGTAAATCGCAGCAGACGTTTACGGAAAAAATTACACATTGAAGAGTTTAAAGAGTTAGGCTTTACGGTTAGTTGGTCTTTTGACGAAGGCACAAGCGAAGAGACTTTAGATAATATCGTTGATCAGTTTATTCTTGAAGCTATTCAACCTAATGGTTTAGCTTATGAGGGCAGCGGTTATTTAAATTGGAAAGGGATTATTTGCACCCAGAAATTAGGGAACTGTACTGAAGAACACCGTGACATTGTCACAAAATGGTTGGAAACTCATGGCCTAAAAAATGTTAAAGCTAGTCCACTTATTGATATTTGGTGGGATGAGTTAGATTTTTAGTTTAATTATTTGAATTATTTCAGTTAGAAAAAAGCCACATTAGCAGTGGCTTTTTGTTATCAATTGATATGTTTATTCTAAACGTATCATTCAATTCCTTGACTACGCAAGTAATCTTCATAATTACCCGTATAATCAATTACTCTTTCTGGGGTAATTTCAACAATACGTGTTGCCAGTGAGCTAACAAATTCACGGTCGTGCGAAACAAAAAATAGCGTGCCTTGATATAGCTCTAATGCCATATTGAGTGATTCGATAGATTCCATATCTAAATGGTTAGTTGGTTCATCCATAACAATAATGTTAGGGCGCTGCATCATCAATTTACCAAATAACATGCGTCCTTTTTCACCACCAGATAAGACCTTAACTTGTTTTTTAATATCGTCTTGTGAAAATAATAATCGACCAAGAATACTACGCACGGCTTGTTCATCGTCGTTTGGTTGTTTCCATTGGCTCATCCAGTCAAATACCGTTAAGTCACCTTCAAATTCGTATTCATGATCCTGCGCGTAATAACCAATATTTGCGTTTTCAGACCATTTTATATCGCCTTGCTCAGGAGCCAGTTCGCCCATTAGCGTTTTTAATAATGTGGTTTTACCAATACCATTAGTTCCTAAAATAGCAACTTTTTCGCCTACTTCAACCATGAGCTTAAGATTTTTAAAAAGAGGGCCATTGTCAAAGCCTTTGGTAAGGTCTTCAACAACAAGCGCATTACGAAATAGCTTTTTATCTTGCTCAAAACGAATAAAAGGATTTTGTCGACTAGAAGCTTTGACTTCTTCAAGTTTGATTTTTTCAATTTGCCTTGCGCGTGATGTTGCTTGTTTTGATTTTGATGCATTGGCACTAAAGCGACTAACAAACGATTGCAGTTCACTAATTTGTGCTTTCTTTTTGGCATTGTCGGCTAACAAACGTTCTCTCGCTTGCGTTGATGCAGTCATATAATCGTCGTAGTTACCCGGATAGATACGCAATTCACCATAATCTAAATCTGCCATATGGGTACAGACCATATTCAAAAAATGGCGATCATGCGAAATAATGATCATAGTACTTTCGCGTTGATTTAAGGTATCTTCAAGCCAGCGGATTGTATCAATATCTAAGTTATTGGTTGGTTCATCGAGTAATAAGATATCTGGATTTGAAAATAGCGCTTGGGCTAATAATACCCGCAACTTCCAACCTGGTGCGATTTCGCTCATTAATCCGTAATGTTGCTCAATTGGAATTCCAACACCTAATAATAATTCGCCAGCCCGAGATTCGGCACTGTAGCCATCCATTTCAGCATATTGGGTTTCTAAATCAGCAACTTTAAAGCCATCGTCTTCACTCATTTCAGGAAGTGAATAGATGCGATCTCGTTCTTGCTTGATCTGCCATAATTCGGTATGTCCCATAATTACGGTATCAAGGACGGTAAATTCTTCAAAAGCAAACTGATCTTGGCGTAATTTCCCGAGTCTTTCATGTGGATCTAAAGCCACATTACCTGATGTAGGCACGAGATCGCCACCAATGATTTTCATAAAGGTGGATTTACCACTGCCATTAGCTCCGATTAGACCATAACGATTACCGTTGCCAAATTTAACCGAGATGTTTTCAAATAATGGCTTGCTGCCAAATTGCATTGTGATGTTATTTGTACTTAACACGAAAATTAACTCTCTTTAAAATGCGTTTCATTCAAAAGTAATCATTAGCTTTTGAGTGAAGTCGCTAAAATATGAATTGGCGCACATTATGCCATAATTAATCATTTTTGAGGATCTTTGTTTTAGATAACGGCATTTAGGAAGGGGATATTTAATTTAATTATTAATATATTGTAAAGTATAGGAAAATTTCGTGATGTTTACACTTCATAATTAACATAATCCTCTAAAACTCATAAGACGTTTTCTCCGAAATCGCTTTATGCGGTTTAACCATATTATAATAGTTAATAAATCGCTTAAGTTTTTGTTGTCTATCTTTTGAATCTTCGAATATTTGCAGATTATGCCACATCGCCATTAAAGTTCGTATGACTCTTTCTGCTTTTCTATTCGTTTGCTGGCAGGCAGGTTTTGTAAATTTTTGATTGATAGGATGATTATTACATGTTTTAACAAATAGGTATTCACATGTGTCTTGATATTCACGCCCATTATCGGAATAAATACATTCAATGGTATAAGGACATTGGGCTAACACATCATTTTGTAAAAAATAGTGCTGAGCTAAATTGGGATTTATCGGAGTAAATGATCGCATAGAGCTTACGTGAAAAATCATCGATACCAACGAATAAATAGTCTTTAGTTTGTTGTTTAGTTTCATTCTTAAGTAAAGGTAAAGGTTTGGTATCAACTTTAGATGAAAAAAAGTATAGGACAAAGTCAACATTGAAATTGACTCACAAACTCAAGCCATTGTTGATACTGTTGAACGAGTATTAGCCGCAAAAGAATGATAATATTAATCGAATTTGTGTCAGATTTAAGCTAATTTGTGCTGATTATAGATTGAAAATTCCTTATGATGGATTTTATTTAATAGTCAAAAGAGGCTAACATGCGTATTTTGTACAAAGCGAAAGCCATTATTTATAGTACATTATTATTGAGCACAAGTTGCAGTTATGCGGCACAATTACAATTAACTAGCACTGATCTTATCGATAAAGGGTTTACAGCTCGGTTTATATCCAATCAATTTGGTTGCCAAGGCGAAAATATATCTCCGCAAATTTCATGGCAAAATCTACCCAAAGCGACAAAAAGTTTAGTATTAACTATGTATGATCCTGATGCACCAACGGGTTCTGGCTGGTGGCATTGGGTGATTGTTAATATTCCTGTACAAACGCCGTTTATTAAACAATCAGCAGGAAATAATCCCAATTTATTACCTAAAGGAAGTAGGTTAGTACGTAATGATTTTGGCGTAATAAATTACGGCGGTCCATGTCCTGCGCTAAATTCGACTCATCGATATCAATTTACACTTTATGCACTAGACATTGATCACATTGAGGTTGATGAACAAACCACACCAGCTCTAATTGGTTTTATTGCTAATTCGCATCAAATAGCGAAGGCAGATATGATTTACTCCTACTCACGTTGATATTGGTTAATAGGCTATTAGGATTATGGATTTTGCTTCAATTGGTCGAGTGACTTATATAACACAACGTTGTAATCAAACCCTAAAGCAGATTCACAGCAATGATCCTATGATTGTCTATGTCATAAATGGCGAAAAACAGATTGAATGTGAGGGCGAATATTTTAAGGTAAAAACAGGTCAATTAGTCCTAATTCCAGCAGGTAATTTAATGAATATAAATAATTTTTATATTGATGATAAGGATTATCAAGCCATCTGTTATTCTTGGCATGCACAGTTAATAGACCAATTTGCTTTATCTCATCTTTGTCAGAGTAGTCAAGTTCTTAAAAAAATTAAAGTTGAAACAATATTACCTGAAACTTTTATTACTCGAGTGATACAGATTAAAACAGAATTATTGACACATAACCAATGCAATTCTAATCTTGTTAAACATTTATTTATTGAATTATTAATCAGATTATCTGCATTTGGTGTGTATTTTCCCCTGAATAATAACCCAAAAATTAGCCAAAAAATTCGCGAAATTATTAACCAGCAGCCAGACAAAAAGTGGCAGGCAGCAGAAATTGCTAAACAATTTGCTATGAGCGAATCAACTTTAAGGCGACATTTTGCTTTAGAAGGATGTAATTTATCTAAAATTATCTTAGATATAAGAATGAATTTTGGTTTAATGCTGTTGCAAACTACCCAAAAAACGATCCTACAAATTGCCCAAGAAGTGGGATATGAATCAGGCTCTCGTTTTGCTTTTTACTTTAAACAACGTTTTGGATTTTCACCAAAGAGGCTACGTTAGTCAATTTTTTATCGCTAACATTTAATTTTATTTATTCAATTATTTTTATGCATGTCCATTAACATGGTTTCTCAAACTACTGTATATAGCGCTAGCAATTCCTACAGATTGTCAATTATTTTATCATAGTAATCAAATTTGATGATATAAAGTTTACAATTGATAAGCCAATTGATACGATCTATATCTAGTTATTTTTTATATATTCAATAATTATGCTTTATCTTATTTTGGTAACGATTATTTGGTCATTTTCATTTAGTTTTATTGCGGTTTATTTAAGTGGACAAGTGGATTCTTGGTTTGCTGTTGTGATGCGAGTGCTACTTGCCTTTATGACTTTTATTCCATTTTTACGTTTTAAAAATATTCGTTTTAAGCAGATGTTGCTTTTAATGGGAGTGGGGGCATGTCAATTAGGGATTATGTACTTTTTTTATTATAATTCTTTTCAATATATTTTGGTGCCTGAAGTCCTGTTATTTACTATTTTTACTCCAATTTATGTCACAGTTATTTATGATTTATTGCAGCATCATCCATTAAGGCTTAGCTATCTTTTAATGGCAATTATTGCGGTAATTGGCGCAGCTATTATTCGCTATGATCATATTAGTGCTAATTTTATTATTGGTTTTTTATTGATCCAGGGTGCTAATATCGTTTTTGCATTAGGTCAAGTAGGATATAAAAGGATTATGGAAGTTTATCCAATGCCCCAACATCAAGCTTTTGCATGGGTTTATTTAGGCGCTGTGGTTGTTGCTATTTTAGGCTGGCTGCTGTTTGGTGATGCATCAAAATTACCAACAACTAGTTTGCAATGGGGAATTATTATTTGGCTTGGAATTGTTGCTTCTGGTGTGTGTTACTTTTTATGGAATTATGGTGCAACCAAAGTGGATTCGGGCACTTTGGCTATTATGAATAACATGGTAATTCCAACAGGGATTTTGGTGAATGTGGTGATTTGGCATCAATCCATTGATTGGGGAAGATTTTTAATTGGTTGTACAGTTATTATTTTTGCCTTAATTTTGCATAATAAGTTTAAACGTATTAAATGATACTCAATCAATATTAAGCAAAAGGTAACTGCAACATAATAGATAAAATCAATGGCGTTGTAATAGAAGATAACGTCGTTGATATTAATAAGCTTGAAGCAATAGGGCCTTGCAACACTTCAAACTGCCTTGCCATCATATAACAATTTATCGCAATTGAAACTGAACTGAGTAATACCACAACTTGCAATTCTAAAGTTGGTAGTCCAATGAGTTTACCTAAAATATAAGTAACAATAGGTAACAGAGTCAATTTTAATGTGCAGATAGCTGTTGTAATTAAAAGTTTATCGCGAATTTTATATTCAGCCAATCCCATTCCTAAAACAATTAATGAAAGAGGTGCGGTCATCTCACTCACCATTTTGGTTGATTTATCGATAAAGTTAGGTAACGGTAAACCAATAAAATTCACTACAATGCCTGTAAAAATTCCAATAATAATGGGATTTTTTGAAACATTTTTAAAGGCTTTAACAATCCCTTTAGTTGAAAATTTCCCCATTTGCACAAATTCAATAGAAACCGTCGCAAGCGTCCATAAAATTAACGCATTAAAGATAACGATAATGGCAACAATGGGGATAGCATCATCGCCTAATAACATTTTAATAATAGGAATACCAACAAACACGGTATTGGTGTAGATGCTACCCATAGCAAATATTGTGCTTTCTGAGCCATTTAACTTAAATATTTTTGATGCAATTAAGCAGCCAATTGCAAAGACGATAAAGGAACCACCAAAAAAGACGAATAACAGTTTTATATCGATTTGCGAATGTTCAGAAAAATGGCTCATGATCTGAAACAACATGATGGGAAATGCAATATAAAAGGTAAATTTGGTTAAGCTATCGGTGACTGTTTTTTGCCAACGACCTAGTTTAACAGCTAAAAAACCCAATAAAATTAGCATAAAAAGGGGCAGGGTAGATAAAAACTGCACCCATAATGTAGTAAAAAATTCCATTGTTATTATGTTATTGATGATTGCGTATGAAGTACCATTCTAAGTCAGTTGATCGTTTTGAATCAAATTGATAGCCTTCTAAATTAAAACTTTTAATATCGTTACTGTTTTCAATGCAATTTTTTATAATGTATCTGCTCATCAGTCCTCGTGCCTTTTTAGCATAAAAACTGATAACTTTATAGGTATCTTTGCTTTGATCTAAAAAAATAGGTTGAATAATAGTTGCGTTTAATTGTTTTGGTTTGATCGCTTTAAAATATTCGTTTGAGGCTAAATTGATTAATGTGCGATGTGATGATTTGGCTAGTTCGCTATTAAGGTGTTGAATTAATTTATCGCCCCAAAATTGATAAAGGTTAGTGTTATCGCCATTTTTTAAGCGGATCCCCATTTCTAAACGATAAGGTTGAATTAGGTCAAGTGGTCTTAAAATACCATAAAGACCCGATAATATTCTTAAATGAGATTGTGCAAACTGTAGATCTTTATCAGTAAAATCTTCAACATGTAATCCTTCGTAAACATCACCTTTAAAAGCAAGTATGGCTTGTCTTGCATTTTCAAGATTAAAATCACTATGCCAATTTTTGAATCGTTCATAATTGAGTTCGGCTAATTTTTCGCTAATAGACATTAAATTAGCCAAATTCTCAATACTTAATTTTTGGCAATCTTCAATGAGTATTTTAGTTGAGTTAATAAATTGAGGTAATGTGTGATTTTTGGTTAATAATGGTGATTGGTAATCCAAAGTTTTTGCTGGAGAAATAATTGTTATCATAACGTATATAGCCTATTGTATTTTGCAATAAATAGGTTTATTTTACATCTAATTCAATCCAAAGGAGTAGCAAAATGAACATCGATAAAAAAGAAATACATGATATTAAATCTTGGGCTTCTGTTCGTGAAACCTCGATTGAAATTGCAGAGGCGATTTTTGAGCTAGCTAACCATGATGAAAAACTTGCCGAACAAATTTGGTCGGAAGGTAGTGATGAAGTGTTGAAACTCGCGTTTTCTAAAACCAAAGCCGATAAGTTGTTCTGGGGTGAGCAAACTATTGAGCGTAAAAATGTTTAAATCTTTATGAATTTAACTTTCTTAGGGACAAGTGCTGGTTCCCCAACAGCAGAGCGCAATGTAAGTAGTATGGTGCTCGATCTTAGACAAGAGAGGGGTAAGTTATGGCTTTTTGATTGTGGCGAGACAACTCAGATGCAAATGCAAAAAGCCAAATTTAGCCTCGCTAAACTTGAGATCATTTTTTTAACACATTTACATGGTGATCATGTATTTGGGCTACCGGGTGTTTTAACGTCCCGTTCTTTGATGCAAAATCAATCACCTTTAACATTGATTGCTCCGAAAGGAATTAAACAGCTTGTCGAAACAGTTATTGAAATTAGCTATTCTTGGTTAACCTATCCACTCAATATTATTGAACTTGAAGAAAATGGCATTGTTTTTGAAGATAATCAGTTTCAAGTTGAAGCAAAATTATTACAACACCGTGTGCCGTGTTTTGGTTATCGTATTATCGAAAAGGATCTACCAGCTCAGCTTGATATCGATAAATTAAAGCAAGCTAATATTCAGGCTGGTTCTTATTATAGTGATCTAAAAAAAGGTAAAACGGTAACTTTAGATGATGGGCGCATTATTCGTGGAGTTGATTATCAAAGTAAAGTAAAAAAAGGCAAAAAGCTGGCTATTTTAGGTGATACCATACCTTGTCAAGCATCGATTGAGCTTGCTAATGATGTGGATTTGCTTGTTCATGAAGCAACACAAGAAAACGCACTAAAAGATAAAGCACTCGAACGTGGGCATTCTACAACCATTCATGCCGCAACCATTGCCAAACAAGCCAAGGCCAAACGGCTTATTATGACTCATATAAGCCCTAGATATAGTTTGAATGATAATAAAAAGTTAGTTAATGAAGCAAAAAGTGTCTTTGTTAATACTGAAATCGCTACCGATTTTGCAACCTTTCACGTTTAATTAATCAAATTTTTTTATTAAACTTCGCCGAGGTTATCGGCGAATTGAGATAATTGACTAAAGACAAAAATCCTTAATTAGCCTTTCTATAGTTACTTTGGTTGGTTTTAAAAAGTCCATTGAAATAAACTCATCCGGTTGATGTGCTTGTTCGATTGATCCCGGCCCTAATACAATTGTCGGCGAGATTTGATTTAAATATGGTGCTTCGGTGCTATAGTTAACCGTTTCGGCA
This sequence comes from Gilliamella sp. Pas-s95, assembly GCF_009795795.1. Taxonomy (NCBI): domain Bacteria; kingdom Pseudomonadati; phylum Pseudomonadota; class Gammaproteobacteria; order Orbales; family Orbaceae; genus Gilliamella; species Gilliamella sp. Pas-s95. The sequence continues at coordinate 47,926 of NZ_WTFC01000013.1, forward strand.
CTATGACCGACTAATTTTTCAATATGCTGTAATGCTGGATGATCTTTTTTACATTCATACCCCGGAATTGGCGCAACCTCATACTGTATCTCAATTCGATTTGGGTATTTATCCATAACGGGTTGTAGTGCTTCACAAAGCGCATGATAAAGTGAATCAACATCGTTATCGGGCAATACACGAATATCAATCACAAGCTCACAACAACCACAAATACGGTTGGCCGCATCGCCACCATGAATAACACCTAAATTTAGGGTAGGGTAAGGTACGCTGAACCCGTCATTATGGTATTGTTCTTTAAATTTCTGTTTTAGCACTAACAAGCGTTCAATGACTAAATTCATCACTTCGATAGCGTTAATGCCTTTATCGGGATCGCTTGAATGTCCTGATTTACCAATCACTTTAATAGAATTAGAGATAAACCCTTTATGTGCGCGAATTGGGATTAACGATGTTGGTTCACCAATGATAGTGCAGTCAGGTTGTAGTTTGGTATTCTTGGCAAAAAATGCCGCACCAGCCATTGATGTTTCTTCATCGGCAGTGGCAAGGATATAAATGGGTTTAGTTAACTTTTTAAGATCAATATCACGTAGAGCATCTAAAATAAAGGCAAAAAATCCTTTCATATCAGCGGTACCAAGCCCATACAGCTTATTATTTTCTTCGGTTAGTTTAAAAGGATCTTTAGTCCACTGCCCATCGTCAAACGGGACAGTATCACTGTGTCCACTTAGCAATAAACCGCCTTGTGTTTTATTTTCGCTGTTTGAATAAGTAGCTAACATATTATATTTATGGCGAGTATTAGGAACGGGTTGGATATCAATAACAAAACCTAAATCTTCAAACCAACTTGCTAACTTATCGATAAGTGGTTTATTAGAATAATCTAATTGCTCGTTAGTAACGTTACTAATTGTTGGTGTTGAAATTAATTCATTATATAGTGTTAAAAAAGATGGTAGCGTCATAAATGCACCTTTAAATGACAAATCGAAGATATACTTTTAATAATGTTATAAGCATACCATTTACATTATTTTTTGCATACAACTAACCACTTTGTTTCAATTAATGTTTTATGTTTTGATAGTATTCAATATGTACATTAACTAATGTATAGTTAGCTGATTATGAGTTAAATTGACTGCTAAATTTGTTGAATGTGGTGTTTTTTATGACTTTTATTCATGTTTTAGATAAGCATTTTATATAATAGGAGGAAGGGGAATAATTATATGAAAAATAAACAAAACAATATCATAAAAGTACGGCAAACATTACCTGATAATGTAAGCTTTATTGCAGAAGAAATTGATTATTTAGATTGTCAAAAAAAAGATATTTCTAAAAAATTGACAGCCTATGAAGCTTATAAAATGATGACATCTTATCAACCTAGATGGCTAAAAATACTCTTTAAAATAAGGGATTGTTTAGTGAAATTAATCGGTGTCAAAGCGATTAATGGATTTGATAGTTCTGCGGAAAATAAGCATCAACCAGACGAAAGCAATATGGCCGATTTTTTTACTATAACAGAGGAAACCAACGATAAACTGACATTAGTTGTAAAAGATTGCCATTTAGATGTATGTGTTTGTATTCGTGTTGTAGATAAAGGTAATGACATAAGTAAAAATACAGTATATTTAATTGCATCAGTTAAAAATCACAATATCTGGGGGAAATTATATATGTTACCCGTTGCTATTTTACATCCTTATATTGTTAATAAATTATTTGAAAATATAAAATAATAAGTCATTTATTATAAATAACTTATCAAGTTGTAATGAGCATATCAGCTTTATTGCATAATATAGTGATGTTATTAATTTCAAATCTATAAATAAAATATAAAACCATCCTGCTTAATTTTTTAGCTTTTATTGCGATTGTTTTATGAACAGATATTATTTGCCATAAACATTTGATACTATTTAAACGATGCAATTAATTAGGCCATAACGATTTGTTATCTCGTTAAAAATTATTATGAATCGTTTTAAAAAAATAAGGTGTTATATGAAAAATATAAGCAGGAAATGGATTGTTATTGCAGTTGTTATTATTTCTATTATTTTTATTTTATGGCAGCAATTAAAAACTGATGGGTATGGTTCAGATTTTATTAGTGGCAACGGACGTATTGAAGCGACTGAAATCAATATTTCAGCTAAATTAGCTGGTAGAATAGAAAAAATTAATGTTGATGAGGGCGATTTTGTTAAAGCTGGTCAAGCTTTAGTTGTCATGCAAACGGATACCTTACAAGCACAACTTAACGAAGCCCAAGCACAACATCGACAAGCGGTCAGTAATGAGGCAAGTGCTAAAGCGCAAGTAGCATTAAAAATGAGCGATAAAGTTGCGGCACAAGCAGGTGTAAGCCAAAAAGAAAGTGACTTAGATATCGCCTCAAAACATCTACAACGAACTACCGCCCTATATCAAAAAGGCGCAATATCAATTCAACAATTTGATGATGATACTGCTAAAGTAAACAATGCTAAAGCAGCATTAGATTCTGCAAAATCACAAGTTACTGCTGCTGATGCGGCGATTGCTGTAGCCGAAGCGGGTGTTGATAGCGCCACATCGGCAATCAATGTTGCCAGCGCTAATATTAGAAGAATTCAAGCTGATATTGATGATAGTACTTTAATAGCGCCTGTTGATGGTCGTATTCAATATCGCATTGCTCAGTTAGGTGAAGTTTTACCGTCGGGCGGTAAAGTACTAAATTTAGTTAATTTGTATGATGTTTATTTAACTTTCTTTTTACCTGAAACTGTCGCGGGTAAGGTGGCTATTGGTGATGAAGTCAGACTTATTTTAGATGCGTTACCAGATAAAGCTATTTCAGCTAAAATTTCGTTTGTTTCAAGCGTTGCCCAATTTACGCCAAAAACCGTTGAAACAAAAGATGAACGTCAAAAATTGATGTTTAGAGTTAAAGCACAATTAAGCCCTGAATTATTAAAATGTTATATTACTCAAGTTAAAACAGGTTTACCTGGTGTGGCTTGGGTTAAGCTTGATCCTAAAACGCCATGGCCAGCTGGCTTATCTGATATTGCAAAATGTCCAACCGAATAATTGGAGATAGCAGATGTCAGATTCAGACAATAAGAATTTAGTTTTATTAAACCAAGCTAAATCCATTGATGATGCAGTGGTAAAAGTAAGCAATGTCACGCTGTATTACAAAAAAAACTGTGCGCTCAATAATATTAGTTTAGCCATTCCACCGCGATGCATGGTGGGTTTTATTGGGCCTGATGGTGTGGGAAAATCGAGTTTATTATCGCTGATTGCTGGCGCACATGTTATTCAAGAAGGCTTAGTGTATGTTTTAGATGGTGATATGAAAGACAAATCACACCGCAAAAACGTCTGTACACGTATTGCCTATATGCCGCAAGGATTAGGCAAAAATCTTTATCCGACTTTATCTGTTGAAGAAAATTTGCAATTTTTTGCTCGTTTGTTTGGTAATGATGCGGTTGAGCGTCGTCGCCGTATTGATGAATTAACGCATAGTACTGGATTATACCCATTTTTATCAAGACCGGCAGGGCGACTATCCGGTGGTATGAAACAAAAAGTTAGCTTATGTTCGGCGTTAATCCACGATCCTGATTTGTTAATTCTTGATGAACCCACAACGGGGGTCGATCCACTTTCCAGAGCCCAATTTTGGCAGTTAATTAATAAAATTCGTAAACAACGACCACAAATGAGTGTGGTTGTGGCAACTGCCTACATGGATGAAGCCCAAAACTTTGATTGGTTGGTTGCGATGTATGGCGGTAAGATTCTCGAAACTGGCACACCAAAATCATTACTAGCTAAAACAGGAAAAGATAATTTAGATGATGCATTTATTCAGCTCATGCCAAAAAGCGCTAGACAAGGTTATCAAACTGTCGAAATTCCACCTTTAGATCTTAATAAAGATTTGCAAATAGCTATAGAAGCAAAAGATTTAACTAAACAATTTGGTAATTTTATTGCAGTTGATCATGTTAATTTTTCAATTAAACAAGGTGAAATATTTGGCTTTTTAGGCTCAAATGGTTGTGGTAAATCAACCACCATGAAAATGTTAACGGGTTTATTACCGATTTCATCAGGAGAAGCATGGTTATTTGGTAAACCGGTTGATGCCAGTGATATTAATGTTAGGCGTCATTTAGGATATATGTCTCAAGCATTTTCTTTATATAGTGAGTTAACAGTCAAACAAAATTTAGTTCTACATGCGCGTCTGTTTGGTATTGAAGAAAGCAAAATATCCGCTCGCGTTGAAGAATTACTGAAACGTTTTGGTTTAGAACAAGACGCACAAAATCTGCCCGATAGTTTACCTTTAGGGGTAAAGCAACGGCTTTCATTGTCAGTTGCCGTTGTGCATAATCCGCAAATTCTTATCCTTGATGAACCAACATCAGGTGTTGACCCCATTGCTCGTGATGATTTTTGGCGTTTAATTATCGAACTTTCTAGAAAAGATAAAGTAACGGTATTCATCACAACTCACTTTATGAATGAAGCCGCAAGATGCGATCGAATTTCATTAATGCATGCAGGTAAAGTATTAGCAAGTGATACGCCAGATAACATTATCAGCTCCAAAAATGCTAAAACATTAGAGGCGGCCTTTATTCGTTATCTTGTTGATGCAGGAGCTGATGATAGTAATGCAGAAGAACGCTCTGTTGAACCGCCAAAAGAAATACTCAATCAAGCAACAAAAACACTACCAAATCATCACCTTCAAGGATTTAGTTTTACCCGTATGATAGGGTGTCTATGGCGTGAGACTCTTGAATTATCTCGCGATCCTTTGCGAGCATTATTAGCGTTATTAGGCTCAGCAATTTTAATGTTGGTTATGGGATATGGCATTACGATGGATGTTGAAGATCTGCGTTTTGCTGTGCTTGATCGCGATCAAAGTGTAATCAGCCAAAATTATACTCTAAATTTGTCAGGCTCTAAACGTTATTTTATTGAAAGGGCACCTATCACTGATTATAACGATATGGATGCGCGGTTGCGCAGTAATGACATTGCTTTAGCGATTGAAATTCCACCAAATTTTGGTCGTGACATACAACGAGGCGATCCCGTTGATATTGCCATTTGGATTGATGGGGCAATGCCGTTACGTGCCGAAACAATCAAAGGCTATGTGCAAGGCATGCATCTTGCTTGGTTAAGTGAAAAAGTAAAAGAAGTAACAGGAAAATCCTCAACTAGCTTGGCAAATATAGAAACAAGATATCGTTATAATCCTGATATTAAAAGCTTACCTTCCATGGTACCGGCGGTAATACCTATTTTATTATTAATGATTCCATCAATGCTGGCAGCTTTATCGGTCGTGCGTGAAAAAGAGATGGGTTCGATTATTAATTTATATGTAACACCCGTAACTAAAGCTGAGTTTTTGCTAGGCAAACAAGTGCCTTATATCATTATTTCTATGTTTAGCTTTTTATTATTGTTATTTATGGCAATCACCATTTTTGGTGTGCCTGTAAAAGGAAGCTTGTTTACTTTGTGCCTAGCAGCATTTGCTTACTGTATTATTTCAACGGGTTTTGGCTTGTTGGCTTCGACTGTCACCCGTAGCCAAATTACCGTTATTTTTTTAACTTGCGTAGGGACAATGTTACCAGCAATTCAATTTTCAGGATTGCTCAACCCTGTCGCATCTCTAGAAGGCGGTGGCCGTTATATTGGCGAGGTTTATCCAACAACGCATATGCTAATTATTGCTCGTGGTGTGTTTAATAAAGCGCTTGGTTTTATCGATCTGCATAATTCAATATTTGCTTTATTGGTCACAATCCCTATTGTATTGGGTGCCAGTATTTTTCTCCTTAAAAAGCAAGAGGGGTAGATATTATGCAAAGTTTAATTAATATTTATCGCTTAGGGATTAAAGAGTTATGGGGGTTATTGCGTGATCCTATCATGTTGCTATTAATTGCCTATTGCTTTACCTTTGATATTTATATTGCTGCAACGGCAACTTCTGACTCGTTACATCATGCCTCGATTGCCGTTGTTGATGAAGATAACTCACCCTTATCAAGACAAATTATTACAGCCTTTTATCCGCCAATGTTTAATACTCCTGTTAAATTATATTCAATGGATGATGTCGATCGTGGTATGGATACGGATAATTATACGTTTGCTTTAAATATTCCGCCTAATTTTCAGCGTGATGTGCTAAATAATCAAAGTCCAGAAATTCAACTCAATATTGATGCAACCAGAATGGGGCAAGCGTTTGTCGGAAATGGTTATATAACGCAAATTATTACTGGTGAAGTGACTGAATATGTCAATCGTTACAGTAAGGTAACAAATTTGCCCGTTAATATACAAGTGCATACTGCTTTTAACCCTAATTTAATGCGATCTTGGTTTGGTTCGGTCATGGAAATTATCAATATTGTAACAACATTATCTATTATATTAACTGGTGCCGCCTTAATGAAAGAACGCGAACATGGTACGATTGACCATCTTCTTGCCATGCCTGTTACTCCTTTTGAAATTATGATATCCAAAGTATGGTCAATGGGACTTGTGGTATTAATATCAACTTGGGTAGCGTTGTTACTTGTTGTTCATAGTTGGCTAAATGTACCAATTGCTGGTTCGGTAGCTTTATTTTTGATTGGTGCAGCGCTACATCTTTTTGTGACAACGTCACTTGGTATCTTTATGGCAACAGTAGCAAAATCTACTGCGCAATTCGCAATGTTACTTATTTTAATTTTGTTACCATTACAAATGCTATCAGGGGGGAGTACTCCGCGCGAAAGTATGCCAGAAATTGTGCAAAATATTATGATGTTTGCCCCAACAACGCATTTTGTTGAATTAGGACAGGCAATATTGTATCGAGGTGCTGGCTTAAGTGTAGTTTGGACTTCGTTTGCATGGTTATTGGTAATTGGTACCGTGTTCTTTTTAATTGCTTTAAGGCGTTTTCGTAGCTCAATTGTGAATATGGGATCATAGCATTTATATAATTTGGTACATCAGTGTATGATGCGATTTTTTAGCCAACAACAACTATTAATTGTTCTTGTAAATATTGGCACAACACCGCTTGCCCATTTATAATGAAAAAAGAAACTCTATTCTAGCTATTGAATAATAGCGCTTAATTACTATTGGGCAAAATGGTGTTTATCGATAAAAATAAAAAGCTAAATAAGCTTTTTAAGCTAAAATTAGTTTAAATGGCATTACACATTTTACAATGTGGCATAAATGATTTACATTATGTTAATTATTAATTGACTATTAATAAACAAATTTTTATATATTGTTTTCTCTTTTTATCTTCATTATATAAATATCAGCAAAATATCTTTATAGCAGTAATTTGATATAAAAAAATTAAATCAATTAATTAAATTTGATTTTAGTAGTTTTTATAGCAAATAAAGTATGACGAAAACTGTTATTTAAAGAATTTTAGTGCAATATTAATTTTTACCATACTTTAACATTTGTTATTTTTTTTTACTTATTTGTTGTTTTTTAAAGAAATAAATTGCTATTTTTAGTAAATATCGAGCCAAATTTTCGTGTTTTTTTGTTTTTTTAAGGCAGTCGAAAGATCTTGGTTGACACAAGGTCTATTAGAATCAGTATAATGCTTTCAAGTTACTATATTTTCATTGAAATATAACAAAAGGTTCCTATATTAATAATGTCTTTTATTAAGCATACTAAGTGTGAAATAGCATTTAATAATAACAATTTACAACAAAAAGAATGCTGTTTTGCATGTAATAAAATATATTCGATTTTGTAATCACTTATTTTAGCTAGGTCTATAAATATAATCTCTAATCTGAAGTTACCGGCCATTACCGAATTTGTCTTTTAAGTAATATTATTTTAGGAGTTTTAAAAAAATGAATCTAATCTGGTCAGCAGTTGGACAAGTTGTTAGTTCTTGTCTTCCGGTTTTTTTGTTAATTTTTCTTGGTTGGTTCTGTGTACAACAAGGAATTTTTTCGAAGGATTCTAAAAAATTATTATCTGGACTGGTATCAAACTTTGTCTTTCCTGCATTGCTTTTTGTGCATACTTCTCATGCTAAACCGTCGCAAATATTTAATGGTATTTGGATGATTGCCTTTTTCTGCACTATGTCATTTTTATGGATAATTTGCTTTTTAACCAATAAATACATTTTGCATAAAGAGTTAAAATCAACAGCAATGAATGCAATGCTTTGCTGCTTTCCCAATATGGGCGGAATGGGGGTGCCTTTTTTAACGTTGATGCTTGGGGCAGCATCTACCATTTCAGTCGCAATTGCTAATTTTGTTGTCGCATTATCATTGATTCCAATGACAATCTTCTTATTAGAACTCTGTGATACTAAATTATCTGGCGGTAAAGTCACCGGCGATATGATCTTTAGTGCAGTAAAAAACTCGCTCATGAAACCGATGTTTTTAGCTGTGATTTTAGGGCTAATTGTTAGTGTCACTGATGGAACTCAATGGTTACCTCATTTTGTATTTAACACTTTTGATATTATGTCAAATGCCTGTAACTTTATTTCGCTTATTGCGGTCGGTGTTGGTATTCATGGGGTTAAATTGAAATTATCTAAACCATTAATGGTCAATATTGTATTGAAAAGTTTTATTACACCAATTGTTGCACTTATTTCTGTATATCTATTTGGTATCACAGGGATGGAGGCTGAAGAGCTAGTATTCCTATTGGCAATGCCAACGGCATCAACGGCAGTTATTTTGGCTTATAATTGGAATGTTGAGCAAGAACAAGCATCAAGCATTTTCTTTGCATCAACGGTTCTATCTATCTTTATTTTACCAACTTTATTACTTATTATGGATTTCACCATTCCTGGTGTTGCTTAATAAATAAAAACTAGGTATTGATGCCCTCGTTTAGTTTTAAATGAGGGCATTTTATTACTTATTACACATTTCTTGTAAGCGACTTTCCTTTAATTGCAATACAACCTCAGAATAAACCTATCCTATTGTTATAACAAAATACTGCCTTATTTCTTATAAAAAATCGGTCAGAAAAGGTATTGATTTTATTGATTTTTTTGTGATAGTGGGGGATGATTGTATAGAACACCAGTGTTCATTTATGATTTTATTAGTAAAATCATAAATGAACACTTTAAGTACTATTGATAGCACTAAGAACATAGCAAATTATTTAAGATAATAATTTGAAATAAATAAATTGTCGTTTTTTTTATAAGAGTTAATTAGCTTTTTCGTTCTTTCAATCATTTCTTTACGAACATATTCAGGTTCTAAACAAATACATTGATGCCCAAAACTCATCAAAATACCATAACTATAATCATCGTCAATAAAGTTAAAATCCACAATATATTGTTTATCGTTTAATTTATGAAGATCTTGTTCATCGCAGTAATCTAAAATACGTTCTAAAATGGAGTTATCTATTAATAATTTTATTTTAAAGACTCTTTTTTCCATGTTTTTTTCGAATGAAGAAAGTGCATCAGGTGTGGTTTGTTTAATAAATTTGGTATTCGTGATTTTTATATTAGACATTTTAGACAGTTTAAATAGCCGAAAATCATTTCTACTTAAACAAAAAGCCTGCAAGTACCACTCTTTTTCTTTGAAAATGAGTTTATATGATTCAATTAGACGAGAATCTTGTTTATTTTTCAGTTTTATATACTCACAAGATAAACGCAATTGTTTATTTATTGCCTCCTTGATGATCGATATTTTATTATTAATATTCTGTTTAGAAAGCCAAGGCGATAAATCAACAGTTAGTTGGCTTAGATCATTTCTTACTTGATCGAGATCGTGTTTTGATAAAAGACTTTTGATCTTTTCTAGCGTTCTCACATTTTCATCTTCATTTAAAATTGGTGAGGATAATAAGTTCAGGCCTTTTAATAATACAATGACATCTTCTTTAGTGAATAAACCTTTACTAATTTTATAATTTTTTAAAATACTTATTCCACCCGCACTTCCCTGATACGTAATAATGGGTATACCAGCTCCCTCAATAACTTGTATATCTCGATAAATAGTCCGCAATGATACATTTAATTTTTCTGCTAATTCTTTACCGCTTATTTTTTCTCTTTGAAGCAATACCATGATGATAGTAATTATACGATTAATTTTCATGCTTTATGTTTACAAAATAATTTATATTAAATTTTAAATATGACATACAGTTGTCAGCAATGCTACATCATAATATAGATAACCAAAATTAAGTAAATTAAATTTTATCACCAAAAGGAAACAAAAAATGTTTAAACCTAATAGCGTTATTGTTTATGTCAAAGATGTCGATACTAGTACAGAATTTTACACAAAAATACTAGGACGCCCACCTGTTGAAACTTATCCTGGCTTCGCTGTATTTTTATTGAATGATAACTTTATTTTGGGGCTACAAGGGGCTGATGAAATAACTCCAAAGGCACCCAATCATTATGGTGGTTTTGAGTTGTCATTTAGTGATGTAACAAAAAATGATGTAGATGAGATTTATTCGACATGGAAGAAACTAAACGTCAAAATTGAACTTGAACCCCAAATGCTCGATTTCGGATACACATTTGTAGGAAATGATCCCGATGGTCATCGTCTTCGGGTTTGTGCTACCGACACTTCAAAGTTTGAATAAAACATTATCTTAATAAATTAAAACAATGGGGCTTTTATTTGTAAATACCCCCATAATTAGTACAAAATAGACATAGAAAATCATGCTGATTGTTTTAGTGTTTTATACTCAATCGGCGTCATATTATTTAATGCTTCATGAGGTCTTTCGGTATTATAAATCGTTAACCATTCTTCGATTATTCTCCTTGCTTGTGCTAAGTTGTTAAAAAGATATAAATCTAACACTTTAGTTCAATAAGTCCGGTTAAATCTTTCAATGTAACCATTTTGATATGGGCTACTGGGATAAATATAATCAAGAGTGATACCGTGTGATTTTGCCCCGTTGGAAAAGACTCTTCCAGTAAATTCCGGTCCATTATCTACTCGTATTTTGTTGAGTATAAAACCCTAAGACAAGCAAGATTATTTTTTACTTGAATTTTGTACTAAGTTTGGGGTATTTACATTAAAGTTCTTCGTTTCTTATTGTTATATATCATATTGTATATACTCAAACACAGTTTATTTTATTATATGTAATATATTAAATTAAATAATATCCAATTAGGGGAAATAAGGGGGATTAATTGTTAATTTGTATAACTTTCTTGGAGAAAATACCTATTCGTTAATTTATAAAACATCTAAGAACTGTCTAGTTAATCAGTATGTTAATGCTAAGCTAATAATAATTTTGTTTAATGTTTTATTTGTAACAACATATACTCATCTTTTTGTCTAATCCACTATGCACTTTAAATATCAGCAAACCGTAATTAAGGGCTGCACTCAAATTTATTAAATCTAAAATCATTGATACTAAATTTAAATGAAAATTTTTTGAATCCTTTTTTAATTTGGCTAGCTCTTTATTAGTGAGATTAATCTTTAACCATAAAAAAGAGGTAGATGATGAGTTTTAAAAAAAATGTCCCTAGTTTTGAACGTGTATGTAGAGTTTTTATTGGCGCGTGTATTGCTTGCTTGGGTTTTCTTTTTGCACCAACTGATTTAGTTATGTGGATAACCATAGCTGTAGGATGTGTTTTAGCTTGTACAGGAGTTACGGGTTTTTGCCCTATGTGTTTTATCGCGAAAAGGAAAATAGATTAAATAATTAATTGTAGTTTTCCTTGAAGTTCGGTACTCATAAAAACTATTTACTTCAAGGAAGCTAAAGACTGTACTCAGATTTATTGCACTTAAATTCATTAAAATTAAATGAATTTTTTTGAATCTTTTTTGTTTTATATGCACTTTATTTAAGCAGGTTTGCAACTTACATTGAAATGTGAATGGAAAACCATTTTCTTCGATTAAATTGCAGACTAAACATAATAACTTTGGAGGCGAAAATATGTTTAAAAGTTCTTCTGTTGTAGTTCATTTGTTACGAGGGTGTCTAGGATTTGGGTTTTTAGGTCTAGCCATCTATTTGTTTATTCAAGGTGCTCTGTTAACTGTAGTGTTAGGGGGTTTTTCTGCTATTTGCGGATTTGTGGTATTGCGAGGATGCCCTGCTTGCTGGGTTATAGGTCTCATTCTTACTATTTATAATTCAGGTAAAACTTGTGAACCATGCGCAAAAAAAGATAAATAGTTTATATGCATATGTGAGGTGGTCGTAGATTGCATAGTTTTGATCCGAAATTTACTTGTTCTAATAGCTCTTAAAACAGAACTATGCACCCTAGAATGAAAGCCATAACATGGTGATAGAGTTTAGATAAGATGTCGCAAGAAGATGAAAAAAATTATCTTCAAATAATATTCGTAAAAATTTGAAGAAATATATTTTGGGTGTGGGATTTATGATTGGTTGTATTGTACTAGTTCGAATGGTTTGGCATGGTTATTTTTTCGAGGAGACAAATAATGCTTATGTTCATGGGAATGTAAGTATTGTGCCCACTAGAGTACCTGAAATTATAACTGATGTTCTAGTACTTGATAATCATAAAGTAAGAAAAGGCGATTTATTAGCTATTTTAGGGGGATAGTTACAATCGTTGTCATATTTTATGAGAGAGGTTATTCTTCATAAAGAATTATGATGTTATTACCTACTTTCGATAGTAAAAAATTGATTGCATTATATAATAGATATAATTACTAGTTATTGATATATATCTTATAGTTATCATATTTTTAACACTTAAATATTACAGATTTTTATATTCTATTTAAAAAAATATAAAATATTTGAATCCTTTTTATAGAATTAAATCTCTTCTATGTAGATAAATAAGGAGTGTTTATGAATAAAATTGATGAAAATCTTATCGTATTGGCTCGTTCTGGTGACCAAGTAGCTTTACTAAAATTACTTGAAATATGTCAACCAGATCTAAATCGTTTTTCAAGAAAAGTTTGTTCTAATGCTGAGGATGCTGAAGATGCTGTGCAGGTTGCTCTTTGGATTTTATATAAAAAAATAGAGGTCTTACGTACAATCTCTGCATTGTCATCATGGTTGTTTCGTATCATCGAACGAGAATGTTATCGAATTTTTAGGTCAAATAAAAAAATTTTTCATATGGCTCCAAATGAGGTAGAACAATTATATGAAGCTAATTATATTAGTAGCTCAGAACAATCAGTCTTAAAAATTGACTTGAGTAGAGCAATAATTTCTCTTCCGGGCACTTATCGAACTGTCTTAATTCTAAGAGATATTAATGAATTAACAGCTCCAGAGGTGGCCGATATTCTTGGACTAAGCATTGAAGCAGTGAAAAGTAGACTTCATAGAGCTAGAAATATTGTACGGAAAAAATTGGAACTTAGTGGCCATTTTTCCTGAATATAATATTTAAGTGTCAGGATTTATAGTTTTTATAATTTTATAGGATTACTAATGAACACTATGAATATTAAACTAGATAATACTACTTATCGAGGAATAAAAATATAGGCGACTAAATCAGTAGGTTAGTCAAAGTTACTAAAGAAACTTATATAGCTCCTAGTATTAGTTTTGTACCAGATAACATTTCGCACAAAATTTTTATTCCTGGGTCTGGGTTAAATGGTCAACCCTATTGTTTTCTCGTTGATATACAAACTTCAAAAGTAAGGGTAAAGCGTAAACAGCGCATTCCTCCACGATGCCCGGAAAGGTTATTAGTCCCCAATAAACAAGGTGAATGTTGGTCAATGGATTTTATGAGTGACAGTAGTGGTAATCAACGTCGCTTTAGGACATTCAATGTCATCGATGACTTTAATCGTGAGGCGCTAGGCATTGATATTGCAGTAAGCTTACCGGCAGGGAGAATTATCCGTTACTTAGATAAACTGGCTGAATATCATGGTTATCCAGTTATAACACCGAAAGACCTTATGAAGCATTAAATAATATGACTCCGATTGAATATAAAACACTAAAACAAGTAGTATTATTTTCTACTTGAATCTTGTACTAAGTTTGGGGTATTTACATTGTCATTGTCATTGTCATTGTCATCATTGATACTAATTCTAAAGAAGATTCCTTAATTAATGGGAACATTCTTCCTCTTCAACAACAATATGCTAAACAAGCAAATTATTGTACTAATAATAGTTAATATAGCTAATGTAAAATTGAAGGCACTATGATAACTCGTAATGATATCATTAAGCATAATTGACTGAATATTTGTAGCAACATTAGATAGTGGCGCGGTGAGATTTCCACTAGCTACTGAATTTATCCAGTCTTCTATTACATCGATTGACGAATTATATTTTATTAATAAATCTGGTAAAATACCATTAAGATTAGCTGTTAATAATGAACCATATAATACAACTGCTATGGCTTCACTACCTAAACGTAATGTATTCAATAAGCCAGCTGCCATACCTGTATGATGAGGTTCAACACAGCTTAACGCTAGCCCATCAACAAGTCCTGCTGTTAGTCCCATTCCAGCACCGATCATAAATAGTGCAAAACCGATTAGGTATAGCAGTCCATCAACACCACCAACTAAAAACAATAAAATTCCGCCAAAAATCATTAAAATAAGGCTAACAAATATAATAGATATTGCGGAGACTCCGGATGAAACAATTTTTCCTGCCAGTAAAGGGCAGAATAATACGGGAACAGTTAATGTGATCATGATAACGCCAGCATAAGAAGGACTGAACTGCATAACGCCAATTAAATAACTTGGATAATAGGTAAGTAAAGTAACAAAGCTGAAACTAGCAACAACAGGAACGAGAATCAAACCTACATATTTTTTATTTTTTAATAGCGTTAGATTTAACACTGGATTAGTGATCGATTTTTCATACATTACAAATATAACACCCGAAAGAAAGCTTACACCCAACAATATTAATGTTTTTATATTTAACCATCCCCATTGGGCACTTTCACTAATTGAAAACATTAATAGAAACAAAGCTATGGTGAAAATTATTGACCCAATTTTATCAAATGGATGTTGAAGTCTAGTAAGATTATCTTTTGTTATAGTTGGTGTCATTAGTATTACTACAGCCAAGACAGCGGTATGTAATATAAAAATAGCTCGCCAGTTGAATAAGTCTAACAAAAAACCTGATATTGTTGGGCCAAATGTAATACCTATGCCCGCTGTTGTTCCAAAAAATGCGAATGCTTTAGTTCTCTTATCTCCATCAAAAGTTTTGATTAGTATGGCACTTCCACATGAGAATATAGCAGCACCACCCACACCGGCCAAACCTCGAGCTATATCAAGCATTAAAGGACTAATGGACATAGCGGATAATAAGGAAGCAACCGTATAGATAGTTGCACCTACTATAAATGATTTTTTATGACCAAAATTATCTGCGAATGATCCCCATAACAAAGTAAAACAAGCAAAGGTCAAATTAAAACTATTAACAACCCATTGTAGTGAAGTTAAATTAGCAGAGAGATCAGCACCTATAAATGGTAGTGCAATCGCGGTTCCTGAGATAGATGTTGGTACTACAAATACAGCAAGCAATATGGATATTAATACAATGGCTGTTTTGGGATTGTCAATTTTTTTGTTCATTTGTAAGTTCTCTAGTTAAATATTTTACAACTCGCGACAGGTAATGTGTTAGGGCGTCTCAAAACAATTCCCTCATCCCAAGATATATCTTTAATAAATTTTTGGTCTAAGCTCAAATCGGGCAATAATGTGAGTAGTGTTTTAATAACGGTACAAATTTCTAATCTAGCGAACTCTTGTCCCATACAGTTATGCATCCCGTATCCAAACTAAAAATAAATTTAGTTGAGTAAGATATGTTATAAAAATGATGAGTAATACAAATTGATACTTGACGGAATACTTCTAACAATAGAGTTGCATCATAATATCCATTTTCTACATCATTAAAGTACATGTGAGTTCTTGGTAGTTGAGCAGCAATAACGTAGCTATTGTTAGACGATTGCTTAATGTCAGTGAGAAATACTTCATTGATAGCTATTCTATGAACTAGTTGTTTTTTAATTGTTTGACAATTTTCTAAGAGGATAGAGTTTTTTTTTGTCAACAGAGGCGAGATTCATATTTATTCCCTTATTATTGTAAGTAATAAACTAAATAGTTTATGTTTTATTGATAATCTTGTAGTATGCTCAGAGGGTTGTATTTGACTTACACACAAGGTTTGAATTTTATCGAACCTTCTATTGATATTACATTTTTATCTAAATGTCAATTTTTTAAGCATTTAAATAAGAAAAAGAACTTATGAGAAAAAATGAATTTAATTAAAATATTTAAAGCATTAAGTGATCCAGCTCGTTTATGGGTCATTCAAAGTTTAATACAAGATGCCCCTGGAGCTGAGCGGCATTGCACATCATTTGGGTTGCAATTAACAAAAGCTACCCGTTCACATCATTTCAAAATTTTAAGAGAGGCTGGACTCATATCTCAGGTAGATCGGGGGAATTGCTCTCTGGCAACTTTAAGAAGAAAAGAAATTGAAAAAGATTTTCCAGGCTTACTTGAGCTGATTTCTACTAAATGGAAACCCTCTGAAAAATTGTAGGAAGTATTTTTCTAATATTTAAAAAAAGATTAAATTTGATCCTCGCCAAAAAAGTGGACAGAAGTCGCCTCTATGATATAAATATAAATCATAGGAGACAAATATCATGGTCAAAAAATTTAGTATCGAATTCAAACAACAATCGGTGGATTATGCGTTATCTCATGCACACCTTTCTATCAGCGAACTTGCCAACCATCTAGGTGTGGGTAAATCAACCCTAGATAAATGGATTAGGCAACTTTCCCCGAATAAAACCAGCCGTCGAGAGTTAACAGCTGAGCAACAGCGGATGATGGCGTTAGAAAAAGAGATTAAAGAATTGAAAATGGCCAATGATATACTAAAAAAGGCGCATGTGTACTTCATCAACAATCCAAGTCGGTGAAGTACGCTTATATGAAAAAGCATTTAACCTGCTATCCCGTTACTAAGATATGCTCATTACTTGGTGTTAGTTCATCGGGTTATTATGCTTGGTTAAAAAGGGCAAACAAATCAGCCAAACTCAGCGAGTATATTAAAAAGCAGTATTGGCAACATAAGGCCCGTTTGGGTGTGCCAAGCCTGCTTCATGATGCAAGGGAAGCGGGCTATCAAGTTTCAGAAAGGACAATTGGCCGTGTTTTGCAACAATTGGGATTACGGAGTAAAGCAGCACGTAAATTCAAGTATAAAACAGACACGACTCATCGCAATATTGCGCACAACACGTTAGATAGGCAATTTAACCCTGATAAGCCGAATACGACATGGGTAACTGATATTACTTATATTAAAACGGGTGAAGGTTGGTTATATTTGTCGGTGATTATCGATTTATATGGACGAAAAGTAATTGCTAGGC
>NZ_WTFC01000087.1:0-450 GCF_009795795.1 Gilliamella sp. Pas-s95
TAATTGACTGCTCAGCTAATGAGCATTTCCTTGCTTTAAAAGCGGTGAAATTATAACCTGTTGAATAATAATGCGCTAGTTTTTTGTTAAAAATTTATAAAGTTTCGTTAAATAGATAAGGTTAAGCCTTTCGTTGGCGTGTTTTTGGGAATGGTTTTTTTTGGTGATGTTTTTGAATAAAAACCACCAAATAAAAAATATAATAAAATCAATATCTTTCCTGACCGATTTTTGAGTGGTAAATAACTGTTATATGGGCGTACTATTTTCGGTTTTGCTGGTTTATTAGTTTTCAGCACTTGTCAAATTAATATAAGCTGTTGATTTTATTGAAAACCCTAGATTACACCATGAAGTGCAATTCGTCTTAGCTCCTTTGAATAAAAGGAGGCAGGGCTTTTAAACTTATGCCGTTTTCTTGGGCGTGTGTTCAATAGATATTGTATTTTC
>NZ_WTFC01000088.1:0-442 GCF_009795795.1 Gilliamella sp. Pas-s95
TGGCATCTGGCCTGCCAAACCTACGCCCTAAATCTTTTTCAATATCATCGTAGTCAAAATCAGACTCCATTCTTATTTTTATCACTAAAATCATCTAGCTTAGTGAACTCGCCGAGTTTATCGGTAGGGTTGTTGTCGAAGCAGAGTTTCAATCTTTTATCGTTCTTATCAAAGTCCCCGTTATGCATTGCGGCGTTATTGTTGTGGTTGTGTTCATTTGGTGCACAGGCCTTAACAGCGCAAACCTCAAGGGTTATTGAGGGTAGTGGGCCGTATTTAACATCTGATGGAGGCCTAACCAAGGTAACAGACCTTGAATCGTTGCTCACCATTACGTTGCCTCATGGTGCAAAGGTCTCGCCGTCAACGAATACATCAAGTAGGACAAATCCAATAGTATTATCAACATGGCGTACTTTGGGTGATATAAAGACTATTTTTC